>JBLXCH010000068.1:0-16492 GCA_048265065.1 Motiliproteus sp.
GATTTAACTCCTTACGACCTTTTTTAGTGACGAAAATACCGATTACCGCCAGTTGAATATTAAAGGGCTTTTTGGTGTAGTAATCAGCATTAGAAACTGTTGTTAGTATTTAAAAATAATTATTAGCGATTAGAAACCGATAAAGCCTATTTATTGAAGATACTAGCAACGAAAAATACTAACCACGCTCAAGCAACTAATGTAGGAATCCTTCATGCGTACCATCTCAATCACCGCTGGTGCAGTTACTATGACTGCAGAACTTGCTGATAACGACACGGCTGATGCTATCTACGACACGCTACCCATAAGCGGCTCCGCTAATGTTTGGGGTGATGAAATTTACTTCGGTATTCCTGTCACCGTAGGCCCAGCGAGTGATGCCACAGACGTCATGGATATAGGTACGCTGGCTTACTGGCCGCCAGGCCATGCTTTTTGTATTTTCTTTGGCCGTACACCCGCCAGTATTGGTGATGAGCCTCGTATGGCCAGCCCTGGTAACATCTTCGGCAAAGTTAACGGTAACGCTGCAGACTTTCGCCTTGTTAAAGACGGCACGGAAGTCATCATCGATAAGGCATAATATTTAGCTTATATGATGACTCCAGCGATAGGCTTTTTAAAAAGCCTATCGAACAACACTGTCTTTACAAATCGATCTAACACTTCAGCTTTAGCAAACCGACCCATCAAAAAAGGCGCCTTCGGCACCTTTTAATCATTCGCTGCCATAGTTTTTCGACAGATCAGATGCAAAGATAATCTATCTTTATGAGCATTCACCGTCGGCATAAATATTTTGATCCATGGTTTCACAAGGATTGTTGTTATTAGGTTTTCCAACAACAACAGCAGGAACACCGACAACGGTCGTGTGTGGTGCAACATCTCTTAGCACTACACTGCCAGCACCCACTTTTGCACCCTCACCAATTTCGATATTACCCAACACCTTAGTTCCTGCACCAATCATCACGCCACTGCGCACTTTTGGATGACGGTCGCCCACTTCGTTACCGGTGCCACCTAAGGTCACCGATTGTAAGATTGACACATTATCCTCAACAACGGCTGTTTCACCAATAACGATACCTGTTGCGTGATCAAACATAACGCCTTTGCCAATGGTGGCAGCAGGATGGATATCAACACCAAAGCAAGCAGAGTTTCGACTCTGGATCAACAAGGCTAAATCATGCCGACCTTCGTGATGCAGTTGGTGAGCCACACGGTGGACTTGAATTGAGTGAAAACCCTTCAAATAAAAAACAGCCGTTAAATATTTGCGAATTGCTGGATCTCGATCAAAAACTGCCTGAATATCACAAGCAGCATAACGGACTATCATTGGATTCTGGTGATAAACTTCGCTAATTAATTCGTTCCAAACAACGGCCGACATAACATCATCGGCAATTTTATAAGCTAGGATATAACTCAGTGCAGAACCAAGGCTGTCATGGTTCAAAATACTGGTGTAGGCATAGCTAGCAAGAAGCGGCTCATCTTTAATCATTTCCTGTGCTTCTTCTTTTAACGTGGACCAAAGTTCGTCACCGGTCATAGCTATCCCTTAAAATTAAAATTTTGTTGAAGTTTGACTATTATAAAACGCGATACGACAAGTATAAAACTCGATGCAGCAAGACGATAGTCAAACGCTAATAACAGAGGACTTTCCTCGTAAATAGTTCAATATTAGGAAGTTCTGGTACTACTCGCCAAATAATGGTCAACTTTACATAGTGGTAGTGCCACAATAACAAGAGACAACATATGCAAGGCAACATGCAAATTAATGGAGCGCCGATGAAGGACATTAGTGAGCACGTAAGGATACGTCTAGAAAACACCCACGATTTACCTTCAATGCCTGCGGTCGCTGTAAAAATACTCGATCTATCACAAAGCCCGATTTCAACCATGGGGCAGGTCGCCGATGCCGTTAGTTTTGACCCTGCGCTCGCAACAAAGTTAATGAAAATCGCCAACTCCCCGCTTTATACTCAACGTAGAAGCTGCGAAAACATTCGGCAAGCGGTGATGACTTTAGGCCTAAACTCTACGCTAATGATGACCCTAAGCTTTTCACTATTGTCATCCCTACGCCAACAAGACACCGAGCTAGACTACGAACGGTATTGGCGTCGCGCCTTGCTCGCTTCTAGTGCTGCACGTCTAATCGCGATGCATGTAGAAGATATCTCGCCCGAAGAAGCTTTCTTAAGTGCCCTACTCCAAGATATCGGCATGGTCGTGTTAGACATTGCCTTCGAAGGTTTTTATGAGAATGTGCCAACCAAAACAGCAACGCATAAAGCCATTACCTCCCATGAGATAACCAAGCTTTCTTGTAGCCATGCAGATATTGGCGGCTGGCTGTTAAACCGTTGGAATTTTCCTGACCACCTGACCAACGCGGTGGTAAATAGCCATAGTCATGAAAATTTCGATTCACCCTCCGATATGCAAAGTATTGACCAGTGTGTGGCGATGTCCGGGCTAATTGCCGATGCGCTAATTGCTGCCGACCGTGACCAAACTCAAGACGATGTTGATATTCCTCTGCATTGGTTAACAGAGCAATTTGAACCAATTCTAGAAGACCTTTGTGAAGAACTGCCTATTCTCGAAGAACTCTTCGAATGTACATTAATGGATAGCCGTTACTCCAATGAGCTTTCAACAAAAGCTAAAGAGCTGATGCTCTTACGTGGTCTAAATACAGCAAAAGAGCTAAACGATGTACGTCAAGAATTAGAGCACCATATCAAAAGCAACGAAGCCCTAACTAACCAAGCTTACATTGATCACTTAACTCAGGTAGGTAATCGGAAAGCCTTCGATACCGCCCTCAAAGACGAATTCTTTTATTGTCGAAATAACAACTGGCCTCTGAGCCTAGTCTTCATCGATATTGATAGTTTTAAAGAAGTGAACGACCAGTTTGGCCATGTCAGCGGTGATCTGCTACTGCAACACACCGCGAAAGTCATTAAGCAATACATTCGTGAAAATGATAAGGCGTATCGTTATGCTGGCGACGAGTTCTGCGTCCTCCTGGCTGGCGAGTCCAGAAATTCAGCAGAAAAAGCTGCGATTCGCATCGAAGAGGCACTGCGTGCTGTTCCTTTACAATTAGAAGATGCTGAAGAAGTCTTTATCTCTTGCTCGATCGGTGTGGCTTGCCTTGATGAAGCTCAGCAATTCAAGAGTCACCTGCATTTATTCAAAGCTGCGGATCAAGCCATGTACAACGCCAAGAATAACGGCGGTAATCGCATTGCTGTATGGCATCCACCCACAGCTGTAAAGACATAGTCATACCATACAGGTTCATTAAGCTGCAACAATTGCATGTCAGCATTTACGGATTGCTCGCACGGTGAGGCCCCTCACTCTTAATCACTCCGTAGGTATGCTATGAACCTGTTTTCACATTGGTCGCTTAATTCACTCAACCAACAACTCATCCATGACTCGGGCTTAATACTTCAAGTTCAACTTTTGAGTGGCGATGTCAGTGATATAGAAATTATTAGCAAACCTCAATCCTTAGCACCAATAGTGATATGCCAACTTATTCGCGAGGCCGTCGACGCCTATAGCGCGATTGCCGAGATCGAACGCCCAACACGCAACATTTCCGTCAAAAACCGACCGATCCTATCGCTAAAAAATCCTCGCCCAAGCTCGGCCCATTAAGAACTGACGTTTATGACGCTTTTCTGCTACTATTCGCAACCTTAAAATCAGACAAGTTTGCGGCTAAGCACGCCTTCTAAGCTCAGGAAAACCGGCATCACATGCAGATCAATCAGTTCCTCTCTAACGTTGTAAGAAACGCCATGACATTGGCAGGCATTCCCGATGATATCCCCCCTATGCTTGCACCAAGCAAAAATGCCAACTTTGGCCACTATCAAGCAAACTGCGCGATGGCGACAGCCAAGAAACTGAAAAAAAATCCTCGTGAAGTTGCACAATCTATTGTTGATCATCTTGCCTTAGAAGGCATTGCTGACAAGATTGAAATTGCAGGCCCTGGCTTTATTAACATTCACTTAGCCAACTCATGGCTTGCAGAAAATGTTAAAGCGTTGGCTAAAGACCCTCATCTGGGCATAGAGAATGCTGACCCTGTGCAAACGGTGGTCATTGATTATTCGTCCCCTAACCTAGCCAAAGAAATGCATGTTGGTCATTTACGCTCGACGATTATTGGCGATGTGCTTGCCCGCGTTTTGGAGTTTCAAGGTCATACCGTTATCCGTCAAAATCACGTAGGCGACTGGGGCACGCAGTTCGGTATGCTAATTACTCATCTTGAAGACCAACTACAAGACAAGGATGCAAACCTAGCATTAGCCGATCTCGAAGAGTTTTATCGCGAATCCAAGCAGCGTTTTGATTCTGAGGAAGGCTTTGCAAACCGTGCACGAGAAAACGTTGTCCGCTTGCAGTCTGGCGATGAGTCCGCGTTGGCTTCATGGAAACGCTTTATTGATGTCTCTGTTTCACACAGCGAAGAAATCTATGAAAAACTTAATGTCACTCTGAAGCCAGAGAACATCCAAGCAGAAAGCGCTTACAATAACGAGCTACCTATCGTCATCGACACTCTTCAGAAGCAGCAGCTCGTAACCGAAGACCAAGGCGCCCAAGCCGCCTTCTTGGAGGAGTTCGCCGATAAGAAAGGCAATATCACGCCTATCATTGTGCAAAAGTCTGATGGCGGCTACTTATATGCAACAACAGATTTAGCAGCTCTTCAGTATCGCTGTAAGCAACTAAGCGCTGATCGTATCCTTTACTTCATTGATGCTCGACAATCGCTACATATGAAGCAGATTTTCACGCTTGGCCAAAAAGCTGGCTTTGCTGATAGCCAAACCAGTCTAGAACATCACCCGTTCGGCACCATGATGGGCGAAGATGGTAAGCCATTTAAAACCCGAACTGGCGGCACCGTTAAGCTAGCGGATTTATTGGATGAAAGTATCCAACGCGCTGAGCAATTACTACTCGACAAACAGTCAGAGCTTTCTGAAAGTGAACGCAAAGAGGCCGCTCGCAAGATTGGTATCGGTGCAATTAAGTACGCTGACTTGGCGAAAACACGCACGAACGATTACATCTTCAATTGGGAATCCATGCTCAGCTTTGAAGGCAATACGGCACCTTACTTACAATATGCATACACTCGGATTCGTAGTATTTTCCGCAAAGCAGGTATCGACACCGTTGTAGAAAACCCTGTTAGCCTCAATGAGCCCCAAGAAGTAGATCTAGCGATCAAGCTACTGCAATTCCCTGAAACCATTGAGCAAGTTGCTCAAGAAGCTTATCCACATTTGCTGTGTAACTACCTCTACGATGTCACCAGCTTATTTATGCGGTTTTACGAGAGCTGCCCTATTATGCGCAGCGACATTGATGAAACGACAAGGAATAGCCGACTTCAGATTGCTCAAGCGACCGCTCAAACATTAAGAGCAGGCTTAGACTTACTGGGCATTGAAGTCATGGAAAGAATGTAACAAAACTTAGCTCAATCTCGACTCGCACTTACGCGAGTCGAGTCGCGTGTTCGTCGAAAAGCGACTTATGATTGTGATTGAGATTGCGACTGAAGCAAGGTCTGAACGTGAGCTTGAAACGCTGCACGATCGACCTGATTAACATCAACGGCCACCTTCAGTTTATGGCTTTTACCGCCATCAAAAAACACCCCTTTTAACGGTGACACATCACTATAATCCCGTCCCCAAGCAGTGGTGATATGATGCTCAGCAGGCATATTATCGTTAGTGGGATCGAACTCAAACCAACCCTCACCCGGTGAATAAACCGCAAACCAGGCATGGGAGGCATCACTGCCTACTAGCTTTTCTTTTCCAGGCGGCGGCATTGTTTCTAGATAACCACTGATATAGCGTGCCGGAAAACCTAACGAGCGAAGGCAACCAATGGCTAAGTGCGCGAAGTCCTGACAGACCCCACGTTTTTTACGTAAAACCTCAGCTAAAGGCGTAGCAATACCTGTAGAGTCTGGGTCATAAGTAAAGTCAGTGAAGATTCGATGAGTCAGCTCGCGTACCGCGGATAAGAAAGGACGGCTACTGTTAAACGATGTCAGCGCATAATCTCTTAGAGCTGGCGCCGTTTTAATCATGTTCGAGTTAAGACAAAACTCCCGTGCCTTTAACATTTCTGGGTCTGTGCTTTGCTGAATTGTTCGCAACACTTCGCCACAAGTCGTACCAAAATCCAAGTTTAGATCATGCTCAGTAGCAAACTTAAAGTCTTCAATTTGAATTTCACTAATCACTTCAATACTCAATTCTTTATGCGGTTCTTCTACCGTGAAGTAATAGACAGTATTGCCATAAAAATCAGTACGCTGCTTACCTGTGGTGCTAAATGGTTTAATCACCAAATCGCTCTTTAGCACCTTTTGATACTTAGTATCCCTAGGCAGCATGTAGGCAAGGTTGTAACACAGCGTAACCGGCGCATCGTATTCATAATGGGTAAGGTGGCGAACGCGATAAATCATAATTCTTCATCCCACTCATTACTGACCAGTTGCTGGTGCGCTTTCACATGATCAAAGTACTTGTTACTGATTTGCGAAGACGCACTTTGCAAGAGTGCCTGCACTCGTAGAAGCAACTGGTCTAATTCTGTCCGCAACCCATCTTTACTTGCCGTATCTGCTAAAACTTCAGGACGACTTAACTGAATCGCCGTAGTGGCCTCCAAGAGAAGCCTATCCTCTTCAGATAACCCTGAGCCAGTGTTTGCTGAAGGCAGCTCGGAAATGTGTTGAGACAACAATTTGATCTGATAGAACACCGAACGCGGGTTAGTCTGATCATAGAGAAGCAACTCGAGGCCACGAGCAAGCTCATTGCCTGATTGATAGCGACGGCGGTAAGTAATCAGTGTTTCAGCACTTAATAAAACAGACTCTAACACTCGGAACTGCTCATGTTCTGGTAGAACAGGAACTAGCGAGGAACGCAACAAACGCGCCGACTGCAATGCTTTTTCAACACGGCGCCCCATATCCATAAACCGCCACCCAAGGCCGCGCACCATACTTTCTTGCCATAAGCCTGAAAGAGCTAACAATGATGTCACTAGAGGATCTAAGGCTTCTTCAGGAGCCGAATTCAACCCAGCTGAGTCGAGAACCTTTGGTAATACCGCTAACTCATCACGCATATCGTTAATAACACGCTGCGTATCCGCTGACAGCATCTCTCGTACCTGATCCGTACAATTCAACAACGCAGTAAGATTCGACATAATGCTGCCGTTCTTATCTTCATCAATAACAACAGCTAACAACTCGTCTTCAGGATGCTTTAACTCGTCATCGGTAGCGTTGATAAAGCCCGGATAAGTACCCGTTAACTCGGTTACCGAACGCAACAGGGTACGTTGTGTTTGCAGCGGCATTTGGTAGGTGCTATTTAACTGAACAAAAACGGTTCGCAATAATCTCAAACCCGCTTCGGCTCGCTCTGCGTAACGACCCATCCAATATAAATTTTCAACGACACGACAAGGGAAGCTGGCTCGCGACTGACTTTGTACTTGCGATTGCCATGGCTGTGCATCACGTAGGGAAATTTGTTTTTCAGGCTCAGAAGCCAGAATCCATGTGTCTTTGCTGATAGCACCAACCTGGTTACTCACATTGAGCACATCTTTGGTACTACCAACGCGCGTTAACCCGCCCGGTAAAATAGCATACGAAGACTGACTCGCAACGGAAAAGCTTCGTAACACTGCAGGCCGAGGACAGAGTTGATGCCCATCCCAGGACGGCGTCGAGGACGGTTTAATATACTCTTGTGCCATAAATGCTAGAGGAGTTTGTTTAATCCGCCACAATAGGTTCTCTCGAGCCTTTTCATCTAACTCAGCAGCAAACAGGCTACGCCGTGAGGTTCGGCCATGGCAGCTTTTGATAACCAATTTGTCTAAATTATCGACGACGTATTCGTAATCATCAGGGTCGCCACACCAATAAGATTTAACTGATGGTAAGCGAGGTTCACGCCCTAAGAAATGCTGACTTATTTGAGGCATATAGCGCATGAGTGCAGGATTTTCGATAACACCTGAGCCTAAAGGGTTAGCCATGACAACTCGGCCAGAACGTACCACTTCAAGCAAGCCTGGTACACCAAGATGTGAATCACTTTTTAGTTCAACAGGGTCACAAAAATAATCATCGACCCGGCGAAGAACAACGTCTACACGCTCTAAGCCACCCAGTGATTTCATCCACAAATAACCATTTTTAACTTGTAAATCGCTACCTTGAACCAACGGGTAACCAAGGTAGTTTGCTAAATACGTATGTTCAAAATAGGTTTCGTTATAAGAGCCAGGAGTCAGAATCACGACTCGGGGTTGGTCGCTAGTAATCTCACTGGCTAAGCTTTGTAACTTGAGGCGTAACGATTGGAAAAACAACGACAAACGATGAACATGGCTATCGCGAAATAACGACGGTAGCACTCGTGACATAACGGTACGGTTTTCCAACGCGTAACCAGCACCACTTGGGGCCTGAGTCCTATCACCAATAACACAAAGTGAACCATCACTCGCTCGAACCATGTCACAAGCGGAAAGTATTAGGTGGTGTTCACCGGGCGTAACAATACCCTGGCACTGTCGTAAAAATCCGGGATTGCTGTACACCAACTCGGGCGGCAGCACGCCATGACGAATAACTTCTCGATCGCCGTATAAATCTTTCAGCAACAGATCAAGAATCTCACTACGTTCTTGCAGCCCTGACTCAATACGCCCCCACTCTTCACTTTCTAAAATGATAGGGACAGGGTCAAGCTGCCACGCACGAGATTTAATCGAAGCACTTCGGTAAGTCGCACCGTCATCACGCAGTATGCGCTCAGCCTTCAGCTGTCGCTCGTTAATGCTGTTAGCACCCAACGACTGGATACCATCCAACAAGTAACGCCAGTGATTCTGTAGCTCTGACTTATCCCCGTAGGCTTCATCAAAACCATCGGCAGAACGAGGATAGCTCAGTGCTTCGGCTAATTTTGTCTCAGGATTATTCATCAACCACTATTACTTCTTAATCTGGGCAGCGGATTGTATACGCACATTGCCTAGGTTTCGAGATGTCTTCGTAAATCCAGCGTATAAGGAAACTCATCCGTCGGAAACTCCATCGGTGGAGCCATACTCCTCGGGGGTTGCTGGTTTACATAAAACGTTCTCATACCATCGAACTCAGGTGTAGGTCGATGCTCAGTCGGCGTATGCCCAAAGCCCCAATAACGGTTAATCCGGCGAGATTCTGCCTCATAACTATTAACGGGCAATGTTTCATAACTACGACCACCAGGGTGAGCGACATGGTAAGTGCAACCGCCGATGGATTGGCCATTCCACGTGTCGATCACATCAAACACCAATGGCGTATGCACACCAATTGTCGGATGCAATGCAGAAGGTGGCTGCCAGGCTCGATAGCGTACTCCAGCAACAAACTCACCTTTGCGCCCAGTTGCTCTGAGTGGAACCCGCCGACCATTACACGACAGTATATAGCGTTCGGAGGTAAGCCCCTGGAGTTTCACTTGCAAACGCTCCAACGACGAATCCACATAACGAGACGTACCAAAGCTTGAGGACTCCTCCCCTAATACATGCCAAGGTTCGATCGCCCAACGTAACTCCACATTGATATCATCAAGCTGTACTTCACCATAGTGTGGAAAACGGAACTCTTCAAATGGCGCTAACCATTCTAGTTGGAAAGGATACCCCGCGGCCTTCAGTTCATTAACTACTTCACGCATGTCGGACCATACGTAGTGCGGCAACATAAAACGGTCATGAAGCTCTGTACCCCAGCGCACTAAAGGCTTGTGGTAAGGCTCATTCCAAAAGCGCGCAACTAAAGCGCGAATCAACAGCGCCTGCACTAGCGACATTTGCGCATGAGGCGGCATTTCAAAACCACGAAATTCTAGAATACCTAAGCGCCCAGTTGCCGAGCCCGGTGAATACAACTTATCGATACAGAATTCTGAGCGATGAGTATTACCCGTAATATCAATGAGTAAGTTGCGCATTAAGCGGTCAACCAACCATGGTTGGTCACAGTCACCATCTGGCATTTGCGAGAACGCAACTTCAAGCTCGTAAAGCATTTCTTCACGACCTTCATCAGCACGTGGCGCCTGACTTGTCGGGCCAATAAACATACCCGAGAACAAATACGACAACCCAGGGTGGTGCTGCCAATAGGTGACTAAACTGCGTAACAACCCCGGGCGACGTAAAAACGGACTATCCTCGGGTTTAGCCGCACCAAGAGTTATGTGGTTACCGCCACCAGTCCCTGTATGGCGGCCGTCCAACATAAATTTCTCCGCACCTAAACGAGATTGGTGCGCGTGTTTATAAATAGCTTCTGTTTTTTCGACCAGTTCAGGCCATGAACTCGATGGGTGAATATTAACTTCAATAACACCGGGATCAGGCGTTACCTTAAAGTTTTTCAGGCGATAATCACTCGGTGGATCATAACCTTCAATAACCACCGGCATGTCTAATTCTGCGGCGGTGTTTTCAATATGCTCAATTAAAGCAACGTAATGCTCAAGATAATCAAGCGGGGGCATGAAAATATTTAAACGGCCATCCCGGGGCTCAATACACAAGGTGGTACGTACCACCTCGACAAGATCAGTTTCAACCGCGTCTGTGCAACTTGCAGCGGCGCTTTCTCCAGGAGGCAACAGTTCATCCCGTGCTTCGAACAGGTCTTTCGGTTGATCTGTATCGGGATGATCTTTAGTCTGCTCTGGCAAGGAGTTAAGTGGTAATCGAAGGCCAATTGGCGAATCACCAGGAATTAACGTTAAGGTGTCACGGCGTAATGGCCACGGGCTCGTACGCCATTGGTTTTTATGATAATTCCAACCAACAGGTAAACAAAAACCAACCGGATTGCCTAAACCTAGCTCTAATAATTTCGCTAAACGCTTACGCTCAAGGTCATCATCAAGATCAACTTTACGCGGATCAACATTCTCTGGTAGCGACTGCTCCCGCCAAAGATAATAGACCGTATCTTCGTACGCTGGCATAAGGTATTTATTCGCAATACCGATCCGTTCGATTAATTTTTCAGAGAACGTTTTCGCGTCTTCAATTTTATGACCGTAATCTTTATCTATGCGGGCTAGCAGCTTAGGCTCACGCCATAATGGTTGCCCATCGGTACGCCAGAAACAACCAAGTGCCCAGCGAGGGATTTCTTCACCGGGATACCATTTTCCTTGCCCGTAATGCAGCAAGGCATTTGGCGCGAAATGGTCACGCATCCGCAGCAAAAGATCTTTAGCCAAACTCAATTTATCTGCGCCTAAGGCATCCGTGTTCCACTGCGCTGAATCCATATCGTTAACGGAAACAAAAGTCGGCTCGCCACCTTGTGTAAGGCGAACATCAAAAGCCTCTAAATCCGCATCGACTTTACGTCCAAGCGCATTGATGTGCTCCCACTGCTCTTCGGTATAGGGCTTTGTGACACGTGGGTCTTCGTGTATACGATACACTTTATTGCTATAAGCAAACTCCACTTCGCACTCGTCACTGAAGCCACTAATCGCCGCCGCCGACTGAGGCATTGGTGTGCACGCAAGCGGAATATGCCCTTCACCCGTAAATAGGCCTGAGGTCGGGTCAAGACCAATCCAACCGGCACCGGGCAAGTAAACTTCGCACCAGGCATGCAGATCGGTGAAGTCTTCTGCTGGCCCTGACGGACCATCCAAGGATTCAACATCGGGCTTCAGCTGTGCTAAATAACCAGACGCAAATCGGGCCGCTAACCCCAAGTGGCGTAGTATTTGAACTAATAACCATGCAGTATCTCGACAGGAACCACGCTTTATTTTGAGCGTTTCTTCTGGGTTCTGAACACCCGGTTCCATTCGAATGTTGTATCCAATTTCTTGCTCAAGCTTTTGGTTTAAAGCGACCAAAAAGTCGTTAATTGGTTGCTTCTTAGTCGATATTTTCTTAACCCATTTTTTAATTAATGGGCCTTTATCGGTAATTTTTAAGTAAGGCTGTAGCTCCTGTTTGAGATCCGCATCATAAGTAAACGGGTAATTCTCTGCGTACTCTTCAACAAAAAAGTCAAAGGGATTAATCACCGTCATATCGGCAATGACTTCAACAGACACTTTTAAATGGTCAGTTTTCTCAGGAAATATAACGCGTGCCAAAAAGTTACCAAATGGGTCTTGCTGCCAATTGATAAAGTGATTTTCGGGGCTAATTTTTAATGAGTAGCCTTTAATAGGTGTTCTTGAGTGCGGAGCTGGTCGCAACCTAATGGTGTGCGGCGATAACTCGACTAAACGGTCAAACTTATATTCCGTAACGTGCTGTATTGCAGTACGAATACTCATGCAGCGCCCCGCTGTGTATCAATTGAAAACCAACATTCGGCAATACGCTCGTGTAAGGTGATTAAATCCACCTGCACGGCATTAAGGTAGTCACGTAACGCCATATTAATGGCTTCAGAATCTTCAACGTTGTACGTCGATTTAAGCATTTTCTTTAACGCTTTCGCGACCGGTTTTGAATTCGGTAATTTTTCCGTCGATGCGGCCATGTGAGATAAGGCAAAATGTAAACTACGAGGGAATTCAGTGTCGGCTAACAAAAAGTTAGCCACTTCGAAGTCTCGTACTTTCGAGCGAATGGTTCGACGGTAACTCAGCTCAGCACCACTAGAGCGAAGCACATTACCCCAAATCAGCTGACCAAGTTCCATTTCTGTATCGTCAGCGATTTGTAGTTGCGCTGCCGTCCCCGCATCCACCAAGCGCGTCACCATGTCGGAACGCTCAAGATTTTTACCTAAACCTAAGAACTGCCAAGCTGCATCCCGACTCATCGTTCCCATGAACAGACCATTGACCTGCTGGCAACCTTTGATAATGCTGTTCAGGTATTCATGCCTAGCACTGCGGTTAATTCCCTTTTGAATGTTTTCATTGGCAAAAAGATACAACTCGTTAACAACTTCCCAACAGTCTTGAGGTAAGACATCACGGGTGGTACGCACGTTTTCACGAATCATTTTCAGGGATGACAGCATTGAAGAAGCATTGGTGTCATCGGCTAGGGTGAATTTAACAACATTACGTTCATCACGGTTTTTATAACGCTCCTCAAACAAAGACTCAGCGGAATTCAACGTAATCAGGTTGTACCAGCTCAGATCAACATGCTTCGGCAGGTCGAATAACAAGCTGTCATAGACACTGACCAAACGTGCAATATTCTCGACCCGTTCAATATAACGTCCAGTCCAATAGAGGCGTTCTGCGACTTTCGAAAGCATCAACTATTCTCCTCATTAATAATCCATGTATCTTTACTACCACCACCTTGTGACGAGTTGACGACTAACGAGCCTGCTTTCATTGCGACTCGCGTCAAACCACCAGTGGTCACATAACTACTCTTGCCTTGTAGAATAAACGGCCGCAAATCAAGATGCCGCGGTTCTACTTTTCCTCGACCGACCACGGTAGGTGCTGTTGATAAGCTCAGAGTAGGCTGGGCAATATAATTGCGCGGATTTTCTTTGATCAGCTTAGCAAAGTGGGCTTGCTCTTTTTTAGTAGAGTGAGGACCAACCAACATGCCGTAGCCACCGGACTCGTTGGCAGGTTTCACGACCAGCTCGTGTATGTGGTCTAACACATATTGTTGCTGTTCGGGGTCATCACATAGATATGTAGGCACATTCGCAATAAGAGGCTCTTCATTAAGGTAATAACGAATAATGTCAGGGACATAAGAATAAATAACCTTATCATCCGCAACACCGGCACCAGGTGCATTGGCCAAAGCGACGTTGCCTGCCTTCCAAGCACGCATTAAGCCCGGCACACCTAGTACAGAATCTTTATTAAAACATTCAGGGTCGATAAAGAGATCGTCGATTCGACGATAGATCACATCAACGCGCTCAAGACCGTTGATGGTTCTCATATAAACGCAGTCGTCATCCGACACTACAAGGTCGCTACCTTCAACTAACTCAGCGCCCATTTGCTGCGCGAGATAAGCGTGCTCGAAATACGCTGAGTTAAAAATACCGGGCGTTAATACAACAATCTCTGGAGTTTTAATTTTACGCGGGGAGATCGCCACCAAGGTATCAAACAAACGCGCAGGGTATTCACCAACGGGTTGGATATGCTCCTGTTGGAAAAACTCTGGCAACACTCGCTTAGTGATAGAACGATTTTCCAGCATGTAGGCGACGCCAGAAGGCACTCTCAGATTATCCTCCAGCACATAGAACTCACCTTTTTCATCTCTAACTAAGTCAGAACCGCAAATGTGTGCCCAGACGCCATGAGCTGGTTTAACACCGACACACTCAGGCCGAAAGTTGGCGGACTCTTTAATAAGGCGTTCTGGGATAATGCCGTCTTTAATAATCTCTTGTTTATCGTAAAGATCACCAATAAACATATTTAAAGCTTTCAGGCGTTGTTTGAGTCCTGCTGCTGTTTTTTCCCACTGTTTCGCTGAAATCAGTCGAGGAACGATATCGAAAGGCCAAGAGCGGTCGATATTCCCTTCTTCGGTGTAGACAGTAAAACTCACCCCCATTTCTTTGATTGTCGCATCTGCTAATAAGCGCCGGTCTTCCAGTTCATCAATGGTGAGCGTGCCTAAGTGTTCTACCAAACTCTTGGTGTGTTTTCGTGGCTTACCATTTTTATTAATAAGCTCATCAAAATGAGGGGAGGAGTCGTAGGATTTCCAATCAACAGTCATCAATAAGGCGCCCTATAAATGTTCCATTTTCACATCATGCATCATAGCGAAGCAGTAATGTTGTCTAAAAACCCTGAGACTTACTCTAAATCCCAAGGTTCACGTTAATTTCATTACGAAGCAAACTACAGACCAGATGCTTCAGACATTATAGAAATATTAGCGAATGAACCGCTTCTCTTGAGTGTCATCCTGTTTGCTCAGAGTTGCAATAAAATTACCCAGGATTTTTTAATTCTCAATGTCTTAACCTACCAACAGTCAGCCAGAGGTAACACAATCACTGTTACCCACCCCTACTCAGCACCTAAAAGTGTTACGCAAATACCCGCACAGGTAACAAACCTTAGGGTGAACAAGTAACACTTCCCACACCAAAATCGAAAAAAACACCAACAAAAAATCATAACTTATTGTTATTTAATGATTTTAAAAACATGGCCCAACTAATGCTAATAGCTAAGGGAATAACAAAAATAAGAAACAATCGAACATACGACCAATAATAAAAATAAAAAGCGGTCATCTCATCTCGCCTAAAATAAAAATAATAATAGGCACACGCAGGCTAGTTAGTGAGTAAGCGTTGTAGGCAATAAAAATAATAATCTTACTGCCTTTATTAATTAGTTAGCCTGTTTTATCTTCTTTCCTCTTCTCTAGTATGGAATTTTCTTGTAGATCACCTTCTCTCGTTTAAGTATGGTTACTTTCTCTGATTAACTCAGCATGAAAACGCCATGACTACTCCTACCCTGCCATCAGCCCAAGCACTCATCAATTGCTCGATATTCGATGGCGAAAGCATTCAAAGTGGAATCAACCTCATCATTGAGCATGGTAAAATTCGCTCGCTAAACACTTCCAGCGCGATACCGCCCGATGCTCGTATTATTAATTGCGCTGATGAACTCATCGCTCCTGGGTTCATTGATACACAAGTTAATGGTGGTGACGGCATGCTTTTTAACAATGAAGCCACCGCACAAGGTATAAGCAGTATCCTTCACTACCACCGCAGATACGGGACTACAGGATTTTTACCCACGCTCATCAGCCCAAGTCGAGCACTCATCCATAAGGCGCTTTCTGCTGTCGAACTTGCATCAAAATTTAATGACCACGGTTGTCTTGGCATTCATGTGGAAGGCCCTTTTCTCAATAAGCATAAGCGAGGCGTACACCCCGAAGAGCAAATCCTCACATTTGATGACCAAGACGTATTTCTGTTTTCTGGCTATGACTATCCGATTTTGCTTACTGTCGCTCCTGAAGCATTGACGGTAGAGCAGATACAACAACTCTCGGATAAAAACATCATAGTTAGTTTAGGCCACAGTACCGCCGATTTCGAAACCACAAAAAATGCTGTACAGAATGGAGCCACGGGGTTCACCCATTTATTTAATGCAATGTCACCGCTCACTAGTCGCGAGCCTGGCATGGTCGGCGCCGCACTTGCCGAGGATCAAGCTTGGTGCGGGATTATTTTAGACGGCCATCACGTCCACCCGGCGAGCGCGAAAATAGCGATTCAAGCGAAGCCAAAAGGAAAGGTATTTTTAGTGACTGATGCAGTACATGCCGCAGGCAGCCAGAAAGAACG
>JBLXCH010000069.1:0-16406 GCA_048265065.1 Motiliproteus sp.
TCGCGCCCTAGCAGGTCGGCAATATCCACCTCCTGGATGTCTTCGACCTGCACTTTGCCGCTCGCCAAATCCATAAAACCCGGCACACTGCGTACATGCAGCGGAAAGCGCTCGAGCATTTCCAGAACCTCCCGCCGACGCTCGCGTGATGCTGAAGGAATGGCCAACAGGATCTCGCCTGCCCCCGTGTCCTCCACCAGCTGCCCTATGTGCTTGGCCGAATACACACGCAGCCCGGCAATGACTCGGTTCTGCAAGTTTGAATCGTCGTCGATAAACGCCACAGGCCGCATCGCACGGCCCATGCGCAATGCAGCAGCTAACTGGTTGCCTGCCGCACCTGCGCCGTACACGGCAACCTTGGGCAGCCCCGCCTCCTTACCCTTGAATTTGGTGAGCGAATCCGGCGAAAACCAATCCCCCATGAAGTACTGGCGCATCACCAGGCGTAAACCGCCGATGAGTACCAGGCTCAACCACCAATAGTTGAATACCATCGAACGCGGTATCAGCTTCGGCGCATCACTGCGCCAATAAACAGCCAAAGCCAGCAACAGGGTAGAAAGCGTGACAGCCTTGGCAATGGCCATCAGGGCATCATTGCCGAAATAACGCATCACTGCTCGGTACATGCCGAAGCGGATGAAGAAGGGGATCGAGACCAGCGGCGCTACGCCGAATAGCCAAGCATGCCCCCCAAGCGGCTCGACAAAATCGGATTCCCCCAGACGCACAAAAAAAGCCAGCCAGAGCGCCACCCAGATCAATAGCACATCAGTCGATACCTGTATTGCACGCTTCTGTCGCCGTGGCAGCCGTACCAAGCCTAAACGCAGTTTTTCAACCAATGTCAACACAGGAAAACCTCATCCAAGTAACTTACTGCGTGTTCATAACGCCAACGGTATAGGCCCTGCTGCAAAATCAGGTAAGCCGTTTCTCTAATCCACTGTAAGGGCAAGTTTACTGGCGACATACCTCACGGAACCGGTTCAGCCTCGATAAAAACCAGTAGAAAACAAACTCACCGAATCCTGTCGCCTGCTCCCTTACCAGCCAACGTCATGAGGATATATTTGAAGTAATCCGCCACCGTAAGGCACTGGATCATCTTCTGGTCCGTCTCCGCCAATAATACTGGCGTGGACATATCAATCTCGTTCACTTGCGCCAATCCGGTGATCCCAGGGCGAACCTCAAATACCCCGCGTTTGGCGCGTTCCTCAGTCAACTCTTCCTGATTGAACAGACCCGGCCGTGGCCCTACCAAACTCATTTCGCCTTTGAGTACATTCCACAGCTGGGGTAGTTCATCCAACTTGGTCTTGCGCAGAAACTGTCCAAAGCGGGTAATAGACGAGCTGCTGGCCAAGTGAGTGGCAACCGAAGCAGTATCCATCGACATTGTACGAAACTTGACGAGGATGAACGGCTTCTGGTTGCGCCCGACCCGCTCCTGACAGAACAGCGGCGACCCAGTATCGAAAAGACCCACCACGTAGATCAGCAGCAGAACGGGGAGACCGAACAGCAGGCCCAAGGAAGCCAACAGAACATCAAACAGACGGATCACGAACGCACCTTCTCAAACCTTCTTTGACGGAAACAGGGGGCTCCCAGCCCAGTACCTCTCGCGCCTTGCTGATATCCACCTGTAGTGAACCCAACAAACGCCGAGCGACTTCCTGCTTACCTAGCAACGTTGCACCGAGGCTAAGCAAGCTAACCGGGACGGGAATCAAACGAGCAGACCGCCCCATGGCCTCGGCTACACGACTTAGTAACTCGGCGGTCGACAGATCCTCGCCGTCCCCCGCCAGGAATACCTGGTTGGCGGCTGAGGGATGGTCGATACAGCGTATGATCAGATCAACAAGGTTGTCGATACCCACAAGAGAGCGTTTATTGTGAATAGCGCCCAGCGGCAGTGGTAGTCCTTTGGCTATGAGCTTGATCAAACTGGCAAAGTTACCTTTGACTCCCGGCCCATAAACCAAAGGTGGACGAATGACCACGACTTCCATGGCTGTCTCATGCGCCAATTGCATGAGACCACGCTCGGCCTCAAGTTTGGAAATAGCATAAGGATCTTCTGGAGCAGGCACATCCGAGGGATAAAAAGATGCGCCCGCAACGGTCGTCTCACCATTAACTTTAATTGAACTGATAAAGACGAAGCGTCGCACACCTGCAGCCGCTGCCTGTCGTGCTAAATTCAGAGTGGCATGGACGTTTACTTTCCGAAACTCCAAGACAGGATCAAGTGCCTGCTCAGACATTACATGCACGCGGGCGGCACAGTGAACAATCGTATCGATGCCATCCAGGGGAATAACAACGTGATCTGCTTCCAAATCCGTTAGATGTAAATATTTCACACCCACAGGCCACAAATGATTGATATTACGGGAAGCTGCCGTCACCGAGACATCAGCACGACCCCAAAGCCGTACAACCAAAGCGGCACCAACGAACCCACTCGCCCCGGTAACTAATACTGCCTGCTGAGTCACTGCATTATCTCCGACTCATTGTAAATATCCAAATGCTGAGAAATCACATTCTGGATAGAAAACTCACTTTCAGCAAAAGCACGACCCGCAACCCCCATTTTCTGGCGTAACGCCGGACTCTCGACAAGAGACTGTATAGCATTGGCAAGTGCAGCAGCGTTCATGACCGGGACTAACAATCCAGTCTGACCCGGGATAATGGCATCTCTGCAACCCGGCACATCAGTCGTAACCACCGGCCTGCCACAGGCAGCTGCCTCGATCAAACCTCTAGGTAGACCCTCACGATAAGATGGCAAACATACAATATGTCCATCTGCGTAATGCTGAGCTACCTGATCACTAAACCCTAACAGTTCTACAATACCTTCTTCTTTCCATAGCTCAATGTGCTCAGACTTAACAGAAGATGGATTCTCCAAATCCGGCGCGCCAATCAGCTTGAATCTAACTTTCACATCTCGACTGCGTAAAATCCTCGCTGCGTCTAAGAACTCATATACGCCCTTATCCCTAAGCAACCGCGCAGCCATGACAACAACAGGAACACCATCGGATTCAGGGAGGTAACGATAGCTCTCAAGATCAACTCCAGAACCACGTACAAGGCGAGACTGTTCAAAAACCAAAGCCCCGGAATCCAAAAGCAACTGACGATCATCTGGGTTCTGAAAAATCACAAATAATTTATTTTGCCTAAACGCATGACGATATAAAAAAGATATAAAACCTTTACGCAATTGGGCCAAGAAGGAATTTGCCGTAAAAACCGTCCCCAACCCGGAAACTGCAGCTACGACACACCGCACCCGCAAAAAACGTGCAATCAAGCCGCCATACAACACAGGCTTGATAGTAACCAAGTGGACAATATCGGGAGCCGTACGCCTAAATAACAAAAAAAGGTCAACCAACGTCAGGATTTCTCTCAGTGGATTCTGACCGCTTCTGTCCATCTTTATCATGTGATACTGAAAACCCAGCTCTTGAATACGCTGAACACTTCTACTGTCCGGAGTAGCAACATGCACCTCATAACCGACCTCTCTAGCAGCAACGGCGACAGCCGAACGATGAGATAAGAAAAAGTCTGCCGAATTAACCAAAAAAAGTAATTTTTTCATTAAAAAACCCTAAGCCAGCCATGTCCTAAGCTTCTCTACCGCTGGTTCGTGGCACCGCAATACATGCACCCAAGAAGATCCAAAAAATTCGCTGATAGAAGACCTCATGAAAGAGACTCATGACGACAAAAACCAGAAGCAACAAAGTTATTGCGTTGCGAGCAACCCTAAGCTTAGATTTAAAGAGGGCATAAACAACTATACTTACAAAAGGAATAGCAAACAGAACAAAACCAACCAGTCCAAATTCAGCCAAAATCCATAATGCGGTATTATGCACAATAACATCTATACCTATAGTCTCAAAACTTTCATGATAGAAAGCACCCAACCCTGCACCAAAGAGCGGGGTCTTTAACCACATATCGACAGCTGCAGTCAGAAGAGCAAACCTGAGCGAATCGCTTGACTCAGTAGATATTGGCAAGGGAACAGCAGATACCTGAGGCACAACGTCAGGCAGCATATAACTATAAAGGACGGAAACAAAGTACACTCCGTATTGTGCACCTATAAATATCAAGCCACCCAACAAAAAAGAAACAAGCAAAAACTTGCGCCTGGCCATGCCGAAATAGAAAACGCAGAGAAAAACCACTGCCAAGGTTAAGATTGCAGATCGTGAAGCGGTTATAAGAATAGCCGCAACCATCAACGCGACAACAAAAAACAAAACATCAAGACCAGCAATCTTCAAAGGCCGCTTTATGTACCACGCGTCAAAAGCCAAAGCCATTACAAGAATCATTAACACCTGAAAAGCCAGCGCATTACGATTACCGGAATAAGCCTCCAGAATATAACCAAAACCTTTGAAATCAAGAAAACCATTAATGAACAGAAACCACTTAACAATACTGACAACAAGAATCAACGCTAGAGACATAAGCATGAGCTTAGACAGCCTGAAAAATCCAGCCATTCTAAAATATCTCACAACTATGTATCCACAGAACAAATACCCTAACAAAACGAGCCAGCCAACCAATTTCCCTGAAGCCCATGTCGAACTACCAAAAGAAACATAGCCGTGGAGGTATGCTGCGCCAAAAGCCAGGGTCATCAATAGCAAATATAAATTAAACCGAGGAACCTTCCACTCGGGCAGCTCTCGCTTTAAAAGCAAATTCAGCATTGCCACTGAAAAAATCAGCATGGCAAAAGGGTCAGCCAAATTTACATTAAGATGACCGTCTCCTATCTGGACATGAATTTGAAAGAAAACCAGCACACCCACCATAAGCGTCAAGATCCATACAGCAATCTCTTCGAGCCCCATTGCGGATGAAGAACGCCGCGGGCATCGGTAGAGCAACTCCGTTTCTTGCGGCTTTCGTGCAATCAACAATACAGGAAACAAAACCAATACAGCTGCAATTGATATGACCCCCAATAGAACTGATGCAGCTAAAGCGCTAGCAGCTGCACCACCAAGGAGTGACACCAGAGATACGGACGAAAGCTCCCTAAGCCCCCACCCCCCGAAACTTACGGGAAGTCCAGCCAAAAAAGAGACAATTGCTGCAAGAGATAGAATGCTGAGAGTATTAGCCTCAGGCAGCACAACAGAAAAAATCATAAAAAATGAAGCAAGCACAAGAGCATTGGCTAAAAAAGTAAGCGCATACACCTCAAAAAAATTCAGCAAAGCCTCCCAAGTCAAGAATTTCTTGACAACAAAGCTTTCCGCACGACCTGCCACCAAATAAAAATAAGAAGAAATTGCCAATACAAATATTACAGAAACCTCAAGAATTGGAATATTTTCGACATAATCAAACACCTCAGATGAAAAGATAAAAAATCCACCCAAAAGCGCAAGCACACCACTCAAGCTACCTACAACGAATCGCTCATAGAAAGCAATTGCAGCATTTTCTACCGCCGAGATGCCTGCACGCTCAAGCATCATATGCCTCCCAGCAACCTGCCCCAACAGCGGAATCATCAAAAGGGACGCAATACTGCCAGAAACATTAGCCTTAGCTACATCCAAGAAATTTATTCCATAACCGAAATGCCGCAATACCCTCCAATAGCGGATGGTTACAACAATAAAATTGAGAAAGAAGAGCAGGAAAACACTTAAAACCGTTACCAACGGAAAGCTGAGTAAAGCGGCGATAAAGCTATCAAAATCTATAAAATAAAAAACACAAGCAAGCAGCAATATCGAAAATATTAAAAATAACTTTTTCACAACAACCCCAGGCAATAAAAAGGAACACCAAATGCTTCTTAACCAAACAACACCATACACCGAAATAATCAATTTTGATTATAGCGACGTTAAATGGCACTCCTCATCTAGCCAAGCCTGAAACATCAGCACATCCCATAATTGGTATTGCCAATTACGCTTACCGCCCAGATGTTCGTTCCATTTAGCGCGAACAATAGATGAATTAAAAAAGCCATCACTCTTCAGTCGTTCTTCACTCAATAGATTTTCAGCCCATTCTCGCAACGGCCCGCGCAACCAGTCGCCAATAGGTACGCCAAAACCCATTTTGGGGCGCTCAATCATTTCTTTTGGTACGTAGCGATACAATACTTGCCTAAGCGCCCACTTAGCTTGCCCATCTCGTAACTTCATAGACTGCGGAAGAGTCCACGCAAATTCTGCTACTCGATGGTCAAGAAACGGCACTCGCGTTTCTAGCGAAACGCCCATAGCGGCACGATCCACCTTGGTCAAAATATCATCAGGCAGATAATTCAGCATATCGAGGGCCATCATGCGCTGTACATCATCAAGCCCCTCGAGATCCGGAAGATCCCCATTCAGCAAAGTAGGCGGCTCATACCCACCGATCACTATTGAGGCTGGGTCATGCCAATGCGAGACCAGGCCGAGATAGAGCGCATCCGACGACTGACACGACAATACATCTGCGCCCTTGTGTAATTTGTCACCTACATTTGCAAACCTAGCGGTTGAGGGCACCAAGGTGGCTAAACGAGCGGCGAACCTATCCCAGGACTGAGGCGCGACGCTTGTCAGCATCATGGCTGCCATTCTACGCATGGGGCGGGGCACAGTAGCCAACTTGCGCCAGAGGTTTGCTGTCATTTGATAACGGTTGTAGCCGCAGAACAGCTCGTCACCTGCATCCCCCGAAAGGGCTACGGTGACATGTTGCCGGGCAAGTTGCGATACGAGAAAAGTGGGTATCTGCGAAGAGTCTGAAAAAGGCTCATCATACAGCGAAGGTAAGCGCGGAATTACCGCAAGAGCCTGTTCAGCCGTGACATACAGTTCAGTGTGGGCCGTGCCCAAATGCTTAGCTACCGCCTTGGCATGGACGGCTTCGTTATAACCCTCTTCATTAAACCCTATCGTAAAAGTTTGAACAGGGCGCGATGACTGCGCTTGCATTAGCGCAACTACAGTAGAAGAATCCACCCCACCAGACAGGAAGGCTCCCAAAGGCACGTCAGCCATCATCTGCTGGCGTACCGCATCTTTCAATAAGACCTCCAGATCATTAACTGCTTGATGTGCACTGCCAGTAAAAATATTGGCAACACCCTCGACCGCTACTTTGGCCCCGGACCAATAAGCCGCTATAGCCGGCTCACGTTGAGCTAAGGAAACCGTAAGTAGACAACCAGGTCGTAGCTTTGAAATACCTTTATAAATTGAATAAGGCGTAGGAATATAGTTGTGGCGCATATAGAGCGATAAAGCACCACGATCAACCTCACCCTTCCATACAGGGTGGGCTTTTAAGGCCTTTAGCTCAGATCCGAATAAAAAAACACCATTCATCCAGCCATAATAAAGCGGCTTTTCACCCAGCCGGTCTCGTGCAAGCGTAAGCGTGTTGCTTTGCCTATCCCATGCCGCAAATGCAAACATGCCAACAGCCTGCTCAAGCGTTTTCCGGATACCCCAGGCATCGAAACCAGCCAACAGGGTTTCGGTATCGGAATGACCACGCCAAGACGCTGTGGCGCTACTACGCTCAAGCTCAGCACGAATATCTAGATGATTATAGATTTCACCATTGAACGCTATTACATAGCGCCCTGATGCAGAAAACATCGGCTGATGACCTGCCGATGACAAGTCCACTATGGACAGACGCCTATGAGCCAGACCAATACCAGCAACTTCATCTTGCCATATACCAAAGTCATCTGGGCCCCGTGAAATAATTGTGTCGGCCATACGCGCGAGTGTTCTGGATGCTTGCTCAGATACACCCCAGGCCCCCTGCCCCAAATACCCAGTAAACCCACACATTAGGCTTAAATCCTTAAATAAAACGACACTATAAGTTAAATGAAATTTTTAACCAACTCAGCGCATCTGTGCACTGGCGTCACGATAGAGAGCTTCATACGCATCAATGCAGGAGCTCATTGAAAACTTCTCCTCTACCCGCTCTCTTCCCCTGTCGCCCATCGAGGTTCGGTCACCAGCCAGTGCAAGGTGCAACAAGGCTTCAGCGAGACGCTCGGGATTGTGCGCAGGCACAACATACCCCGTGACTCCATCAATCACGGCCTCTGCGTTACCGCCAACATCAGTCACCACCATCGGTAACCCTGCTGCCATGCCTTCAAGCACAGCATTGGAGAAACCCTCCTCATGAGAACAAAGTAAGCCCACATCGGCTAAACGCAGAAAAAGTGGCACGTCGGAGCGAGAGCCAAGAAAACGTACGTTAGACCCTACACCAAAAGAGTCTGCTTCATGCTGGAGATCAGCGCCAATTCCATCATCACGCCCAATACAAAGGACCAGCCAGGGCTCAGGTAGAGCATTTTTAATTCTAGCCAAGGCCTTGATGAGATCGGAATGCCCCTTATAGGGTATTAGGTTTGCAACCAGTACAAATACCAGAGCGTCATCAGGTATACCAAATTGTGCCCGGGATGCACTACGATCAAACGGCGTTTTATATGGGGCGATGTCAATACCGTTGTAAATCAGTCGAAGGCGCTGTTCGCTTATTCCTTCGGTAGCGAGTTCATCTATAACCGCTCTCGAATTACCACATACCAGTGTCATACTGGGGTGCAGATACCTTTCAATTCGTGCGACATAGGGGTGTGCCGTTTGATAGTTGTGCAAACTTCTACGACTCATGATCCGAGCTGGAATTTTTGCAAAAAAAGACGCTATACCGCCGACAACATATGCAGCAGGAAGAAAGAAATGTACAACAGCGGGTCGTCGAACCCACATTGTATAAATTAGCGCGATCGATGTGATCGCCAAACCAACACGTGCACACAATCGCTTATTTCTAAGGATCGTGCAAACCCAAGCGGGAAGAGTGACACCATGAATGGGTACCCCTGCTTCAGTTAATGCATGTGTCAACGGCCCACCAGGCGTCAGCACAAATATCTCAGGTTCCCGACCACGCGCCTTTAGTCGCATAACCACTTGAGTAACATGACGCTCTGCGCCTCCGACCTCCAAAGAACCTATAACAAATAGGATCCGAAGGGAACGATCAGCACCATTACTACTTTCATATTTGCTAGACTCTGCGCACATTTAACACTTCACGAAAACAAATTGATTGCAGCCCAACCCACCACCGCATGTAATTAAACGCTGCAATTTAAAACCACGCTCTCTATAAAAATCAAAAATCTCTTCTGGTTTAGCCACTTCAAAGGGATAACCACCAAGCCAATCATACCAATCATGCAGCTTTGACATTCCTCTTTGTTTTTTATACTCAGAATAAATCCTCAAAGGGTTACTTCGTTTGTACAAATCCAAAGCAAATGCCGGCAACACAAAGTAGGGAATACAAATTGCTTTAACAATTTGCCTACCCCAAAAACCCGAACAATAAATTCTCTTCAATGCAGCCCAGCGCTCAGAAATACGCTCCTGATCGTTATAGATAGCAATAAATAACTGACCTTCCGAAGCCACACTAGCTACCACATTTTCAAGCGCTTGCCACATTTCCCCTGTGTGATGGAGAACACCCCAAGAATAAACAATGTCAAATTTACCAAGAGCCACAAGAAAATCTCTATCCAAGACCGACCCTTCATGAATCAGCCAATCCGAATCGCCATCGAAGTACCTACGCTTTAACTCGCACGCACATGCAACCGACTTAGGATCAAAGTCAAATGAAGTAACTGTAGCTCCAAGCAAACGTGCAGCTAGTGAAAAAAGACCACTACCAGATCCCACATCCAAAAAAGTCTTACCTGTGAGCGAATCAACACCCAGCATTGCCCTCAATGATTTTTTGGCCTCATTAATTCTCTCATCATCGAGAACACGCAAAAACCTTGACCAATTCTCACCAAACTCAAACCGCTCACCGGCGTGAATTTGCATACCATGATCTTCCTTCATATCACCCCATCAGACCTCTTTAATTCTTTGCTATAAAAATAGCACGTTGTGACAAACCCGTAATCGAGCGACACTCTATCTACTTGACTCTCCGATAACCGCAAGACTATATGCGAAGCCTTTATTTTGAGCGACTCGCCATGCCACACGAGGCAATATTCTACGGAGAAAAACCTGCATCGGCGTGAAAGCCAGATCACCGTAGCCAAATTTAGAAATAACCCGAAGACCGGCATCCTCAACTATTTTTGATAATTGATTGATACTATATATCCGCTCATCGGTTATCTCACCGGTGTAAGCCGTGTAGCGCGCTGGAATTTGGATTAATACTTTTGGAGCACATTTAGCTTGCTCTTGAAGTAGCTTGACCGTTACATCACGATCAAAATGCTCAAGAACACCACAAGAAAACACTAGATCAAATTTCGATTTAAAATCAGACAAATCAAATGCATCTGCAACTTCAAATTTAGCCGGCACACCAATAAGCGCTGCACGCTCACGTGCCAGTTCTACTAATGACGGTTCGTTGTCTATACCAGTGACGTCATAACCGATTGAAGACAAGTACAACTCAGACCAACCAGGCCCACTTCCTACATTCAAGATACGCGCTGGTGCTGGGCAGTGGCGTGCGATCATGCCGTAGAGCGTCTCATGAAAGCCCCAATGTGCTACTGCTGTCCCTAACCAATTCTGGTCAAATGCCCCATGGGAGTCGAAATAGTTTTTCCAGCGCTCCGACAAAATTCACCTCAAACATTCTGAACAGTTAATAAAATTAGGGTTTAGTTAAATCACTATACCTAAACACCAGATAACCTATAAACAGCGAAAAAAACGAGGCCAAGGTTATAGCCATCGCAATAGAAAACTCTTGAAACTGCAAGCTTAGTAATAAGTAAGCCAGATAAAGCGCACACAGATTGGAAATCGCCAAAACCGACATCATCATCGGCTTTCTTTGCGCCTGAAAAAGCTTAGCAAATACATTTCCAAGCATAACAAACGGCAAACCAATTGATAACAGGAGCCAATGAGAGGAAACACGCGCTGCAGCATCACCGTCAAAACGACCATTAAATAACCATTCGAGACCGGCAGTACCGGCCAACCCAACAACAGATACGCAAAAGACCCCAATTATTGCAGAAAAAAAAGCAGCTTTAATCAGAATAGATCTCACGGCAACAGTATCATTGCGTGCAATGAGATCAGAAAATCGCGCTAATATCAAAGTAGAACAAGCTATAACCAAAAGTTGTAAGGCTGCAGAATGCAAGCGGTAAGCATAGCCGAAAGCTGAAACGGCGCCCTCTCCATACTTTGCAGCCCACAGGGGAGGTAATGACACCACAAGATTAGAGACAACAACACCTGGCAAGATCCAGCCGCCAAGTGAAAGCATTTCCTCCCAAGATTCTTTCGTGTTCTTCCAGACGGGAAGATCTCCGAAGAAAGTAAAGCCCGTTAACTTCAAGCCCCACAAACAAATACAAACCTGCAAGGTCAAGCCAAGTACAGTACCGGCAACCAAATTGAAAAGGCCACCTTCGGGCCAGGCAGCCAGAAGGAAGGCGCCTAAAACGCCGTTAGCAACAGGGGCAGCGGCTGCAATAGCGAAGCGATCACGCATGGCCAATAGATAACCACAAGAGTCACCGACAAAGTTAAGCATCACTAATGCCGCAGCGAATGGGTACGCAAAGGCTAACGAGCTGCGCACCGAGGCAGACGCAGATGCCGCGAGAGCATCAACCATTATAGGACTAGTAATTACCAGCAAAAGGGAAACAGCGCCGCCCAGCACTGCCATACCCAGTAGCACAGATCGCTCGAATGCAAATACGTCTGATACGCTGGCCGCAACGTTAAGCTTGGCTCGAACAGGAAAAAGGCCTGTCTGCAATAAACCAGCCGCAACACCTGCAATCATAGTAGGAAATACGATGGACAGGTTATACCCATCCATCTCTGGCCCGACTCCCAATATGCGCGCAGTGAACCACAACTTGGCAAAGGCCGCTAACTGCGAAGCAATTGTAAGGAGCGATATAATAACCAGTTGCCTTTTCATGTGGGCAGCAACTGGGTCAGCATACAGTCAAGAGCCATTGAGTTGTCATGGTAAAAATCACTCACCGCATTGACCATGGAATTGCTTCTACTCATATACCGTGACATCACTTATATTAAGAGCATTCGACATCACAATTTTTAGTTAATGTTGTTCAAGTTTTGTAGTCACACCTAGCAAGACCGCACATCGACCGGCTAAGCGCTACTACAACTCAAAAACCAATAGAATGCATGTTCCATGGCCATTACTTTGCAGACATGAAGAAAAAGACATACCAAGGCATCGCCTGACTCACCCCGCTATGTATATCCACCCTTGGCTCATAGCCAAGCAGACGCGCAGCCTTACTGATATCAGCCTGTGAGTGACGTACATCACCGGCGCGAAAGTCACGATATACCGGCGCTTTGCTATAGACAATGCCGTTACTCGCCAAGCTTTCTTTAATGGCTGAAAACAGCTGATTAAGATCTGTGCGCCCACCCACAGCTACGTTATAAACCTGATTCCCGGTAGATGAGATATCACTGGTCGCCGCCAGTAAATTGGCTTGTACGGTATTATCAATAAAACAGAAATCGCGACTGGTTTTACCATCGCCATTAATAAAAACATCTTCTCCGCCAATCATCGCTGCGGTCCATTTCGGAATAACTGCAGCGTATGCGCCGCTTGGGTCCTGACGCTTACCAAATACATTGAAATAACGCAAACCGATTGCTTTAAACCCGTAAGTCCTAGCAAATACGTCAGCATATATCTCATTGACATATTTAGTCACAGCATAAGGCGAGAGTGGCTTACCTATGACGTCTTCTACCTTAGGCAAGCCTGGGTGATCGCCATAGGTAGAACTCGAAGCTGCATAGGTGAAGCTTTTCACCCCCGCATCCCGAGCAGCAACCAACATATTGAGAAAGCCGCTAATGTTGACGTCATTCGTGGTGATAGGATCAGCAATAGAGCGCGGAACCGAGCCAAGTGCAGCCTGATGGAGGACATAGTCAACACCTTTACAAGCCTCTTGGCAGATACTCAAATTGCGAATATCACCTTCGATAAAACAAAATCGTTGCCACTGTTCTTCGCTGACAAGGCAATGTACTTCCTCAAGGTTACGGCGATGGCCGGTAGCGAAGTTATCTAGTCCAATAACCCGCTGCCCAAGCTTGAGCAAGGTTTCCAACAGATTGGAACCTATAAAACCGGCCACTCCGGTGATGAGCCATGTTTTCGAACTTTCGGGCAGTTTTCGTAGCAAAGTATCATAAGGTGTCATGGGCTCAATTCTTCATATATAACTAACTGGAGTCTCGCCACCTTAACCCAGCAACAGAATTACTGCCTTTAAGTGGGCTTTATCAGGTGTTGTAGCGAATTATGTTATTACCGTTATAGGCGAATATCAGAATCTACAGCACTCAGCAGGTACTTGAGGTCATACAGCACATGCTCATCCTTACCATACTTACGAATGTTCTCTGCACCCAAGGCTCGAAATTGATTGTGAGCTACAGCCAAGATGATTCCGTCGTAGGCATTGACTGCTGGCTCTGCAACAGGCGTCAGCCCATATTCGTGCTCGGCTTCTTCAACGCTTACCCAAGGATCGTAGATGTCGATCTGGATATTGTAATCCGTCAACTCACGAACAATATCCACTACCTTGGTGTTACGCAGATCTGGACAGTTCTCCTTGAAGGTCAGGCCCATCACCAAAACACGGGCTCCGTCGACATGAATACGACGCTTCAGCATCCCTTTGATAAGTTGCGACGCTACATAGGTACTCATACTGTCATTAAGCCGACGCCCTGCAAGGATAATTTCAGGGTGATAGCCGATGCTTTCTGCCTTGTGAGTCAAATAATAGGGGTCTACTCCGATACAGTGACCACCTACCAGCCCCGGACGGAAGGGCAAGAAGTTCCACTTAGTCCCCGCTGCCTCAAGCACGGCTTCGGTATCGATTCCCATCTTGTTGAAGATCAGGGCTAGCTCATTGATCAGAGCGATGTTCAGGTCGCGCTGAGTGTTCTCGATGACCTTGGCCGCTTCCGCGACTTTGATACTGCTGGCTTTGTGTGTCCCTGCGATGATGATTTGTCGATACAGGGAGTCGACCAGTTCTGCAACTTCCGGCGTGGAGCCAGACGTGACTTTCTTAATAGTGGTAACGCGGTGCTCTTTGTCCCCCGGATTGATACGCTCGGGGCTATAGCCGGCAAAAAAATCGGTATTAAACTTAAGGCCAGAGACTTGCTCCAGAATCGGTACGCAGTCTTCCTCCGTGGCCCCTGGATAGACAGTCGACTCGTAAATTACGATGTCACCCTTCTTCAAAACCTTGCCAATAGTTTGTGAAGCTTTGATCAAAGGGGTGAGATCGGGTTTCTTGTGCGCATCGATGGGCGTCGGTACGGTGACGATGTATGTATTACAAGCACGGATATCGTCGATTTCAGCGCTGTAGTTGAGGTGGATGGAAAGCGCAAGCTCTTCGTCGCTGACTTCAAGAGTCTCGTCATGGCCAGCCTTGAGCGCAGCGATACGCTGCTGATTGATGTCAAACCCCACCACAGACCGGTGCTTGCCGAATTCCGCAGCAAGGGGTAGGCCGACATAGCCAAGACCGATGATGGCGAGTTTTATGTCGTCTAACTTAAGCATAGAAAGCTTCCAAAAAATTGTTCATAGATTTATTGCCGTTAATAGCTAAACCAACCAGGAATCACTTTACCCAGCAGTCGCTGAGTTATGCCATAGCGTCCTCCTGCTGCTTCACTCAACCGAACTTTCAACTCAGAGTCTCATTCTGAATATCAACGTCTCAACGTCCAGTACTTTCATACAAATTAAAAAGCCTATCAGCTACCGCGACGCGCCGTAGGCGGAATAATCGCGTATAGCCCGCATATCAGCGTCGCCTCTGTCAAGCGCAACATAGTCGTTTCGCGGGCTAAAGATTTGATCGCTCGACCGGGCGTACCGAACGCTTGGTAATGAACAAATAGCCACTCGTCAACCCACAGAATTTCGAAGCAGTTGGCGACACACCACGGGGGCACATCCATTGCGTGCAGAGACGATGTCAGGCTGAGCGGTTTGCGCCAAGCGATAGGCTATCGCCAAGTGAGAAAGGAGGCTCGCCACTCGAAAAAATCTTGGACTAAAACTTTTGACTAGGCGCGCCCACGCTTCGTCATCCGAAAACTGACCAAACTGCCAGTGAACCTCGATAAAGCGACTGGCCCGCAGGGTGCCTAGAAAGATCGGCGGGGCTGCCCGGTCAACTCTTGGAGCATTGCCTCTTTTCCGCCCTGAAATTTCTAGCCCACCTGCCGTAGCCTTGGCCGACTCTGCCAGAGCTCTCCGATGAATCATGATGTCCAGCTCGTAAGGCAACTCATGAGTGCGACCAATGCTGAATGTAAGAATAAGAACAGGCGCTTGACTGTTAGGGCATGCTCAAGCTTTTTTAGACGCTTTCGCCTCGGACAGCGGCCTTCATACAAGCGAGTAAGGACGCTAAGCTGAATGGCCTCAGCCAGAACAGCTAACCATTGGTTGTCGGGCAAGGAGACTATGCGCTTCTCGACCAACCTCATATTACACTCGACCTGCTCACGGAGAGGCTAAGCTTAAAGGTACCGCCACGAGCTATAAATTGCAGATTGACCGATGGCTCGTTGCAGACGATAGGGCACTTGAAGCCAGCAGATAAGAGCCAAGGAAACGTCCGGCATGGTCGATACGCTCATCAGTCGCGACCAGAGCCTTGATCTCATCCAAGAGGAGTTCGACTGCCAACCGCTCAACGCCTGCTCGCCCTCTTGAGAGATTTAGCCCTTTGGTCAGGGTCAGGGTCAGGGTCAGGGTCAAATAACAGCCCATGATGACAATCCATCTGAAAATGACGGATAAGACCTATCACGGCACTGACAGTGCCGCGGTGAGTGATACTGGGGTACCGCACAAGTCAATCCCTTAACGCTAGAGAAACCTAGAGGGGCTCAGCCCAATAGTGCGGGTGATAGGTAGGCGAGTAACTATTGGCTAGCTCTCTGGAAGCCGTGCCGATGATCACCTCGTGAAAACCCGCACATTTTGCCGGATTTTTACTATTTCGCAAGCGCCGTAAAGCTATGACGCTGAATGCGACTCAGCTAAAAAACCCAAACAACCATACATTATGGTTCTTCTTCGTTCACCCGATCCCGCAACTCCTTCCCAGGCTTGAAATGCGGGACGAATTTTCCGTCAAGGCTGACGGATTGGCCGGTCTTGGGATTGCGGCCTACGCGGGGGGCGCGGTAGTGCAGGGAAAAGCTGCCGAAGCCGCG
>JBLXCH010000070.1:0-16378 GCA_048265065.1 Motiliproteus sp.
GAACAGGATTCCAAGCCGCAGCTTACGAACGAGACGACGCCAGATTCAACCAAGAACGCAGGGGCTCAATCCAACGTAATTGAGGATCTGCTCTCAATGCTCGATATGCCCGATCTGATCTCCGCAACCACATCACTAGCGAAACCGACTAACTCGGCGAATACGGAATCTAACGCCAACGAACTGGCGCCAAAGCCGCCCGCACCGGAAGCCTCACCAAAAACTGCGGCAGAACAGCCTTCGGGCGAACATTTCATTGTCTGGCTGAAACAGGGCATCCAATCACGAAAGCTGATCATCAACGATGCCAAGGCCCTGGTACATACCGTGGCCGATACCGTGTTCCTGGTCAGTCCGGGCGTGTTCCAGCGCTATGCGCAGGAGCATCCCCAGATCGCCGCATTGGCCAAGGAAAATAATCAGCAGGATTGGCAGTGGATACAGAAACGCTTCGAGAAGTTGCAGCTGCACCGCAAGCAGCCCAACGGGCTAAATATCTGGACCTGTGAAGTGACGGGGCCACGCAAGTCACGCCGTTTGCATGGGTACATGCTGGAGTCGCCAAGTCATCTGTTCGATGAAACTCTGTCGAACAACCCTTACCTAAAAGTTAGCGCACACTGAGCTACTACGGCCTCGGTTTCAGAGATTACATGTTACCGTAGGTGTCTGGCGCCCCTAGGGCACTTCAGATTCGGCCTGCGACCAGGAAGATGCTTCCATTCGAGCAAGCCATTGTTGCCTAACGGTTATCTTGAGCCAGCCACCCATCTTGGTATGCCACCTCATGCAGACTCCAGCATGTCTAGCAATTAAAATTGATAATTTAAATTGACTTGCAATTATTATTGCAATAGATTCTTTAAGTATCGGGTTCATCTACGCAAGCCGGTAGCGCAGAGTCTGGCAGGCTGATGCAGTGCACCGAATCTCGCACTACGGCCTTGTTTCACGAATGGCAAGCACTGCTCTTAAATAAGCGGCGAGCTTTTGCAAGTGAGGCAATCTGCAGGCAGCTACTGAATACAGTGATAAGACTGGAGGAGTGCTGATGCAAACTGTCAACTCGACCCTTGCTCCGCGCACCCTACAGGCCGCAGAAAACCTTTTAGCAGCTGACTTTGCCCAATTTTTCACTGTGCCTGCCTCCCCATATCGAGAACCCTGAAGCACTCCAAACGAGCGAGGCAAAGCTACGTATGCTCCCGAAAGTATGGGGCGCCAATTGCAAAAACCGAACATCCCCGAGCAGCGATTATGAGCGGCTTTTGAACGTTATGCTCGTGCCAGAACAATCAAACCGCTGGCAGTCAGGCATTGGCGAGCGTACTAGACGCAATGATGTGGGCATTACCGGAAGGATGGGTGCCCAACGGACTTCAGGCACGCCCGCCGCCGACTCCAGAAGTGAACTCCTAGATAGTTCTAAAAACAATATTTGAAAGCAGGACAAGACAATGAACACTAATTCCGGAGTGGAAAGTCTCGGTCGCCGTTTACGACTGGGTGTTGTAGGTGGAGGCCCCGGTTCCTTTATCGGATCGGTTCACCGAAGTGCGGCTTTGATGAGCGAAAAATACGAGATAGTGGCCGCCGTACTTTCGTCAAACCCTGAACGCTCAATCTCAGCTGCAGCTGAATTAGGAATTCCGCGGAGCTACCGCTCAGCCCGGGAAATGATCGAGTCTGAAGCCGCTCTGGTAGAAGGTATTGATATAATTTCAATTATGACTCCGAATGACAGCCACTATGAGATTGCCTGCCAGGCTCTGGAAGCGGGCATGCACGTTATTTGCGAAAAGCCCCTCACAACCCACTACCATCAGGCAAAAAGTCTTGAAGCTCGTGCAGAAAAATCCGGTCTACATTTTTGTGTAGCCTATGCATACACCGGGTACCCCATGGTTCGTCAGGCGAAGGCGATGGTTGAAGCGGGTGATCTTGGCGAGATTAGAATGGTCCAGTGCAATTATGTTCAGGGGCATCTGGCGGAAATAAGTGAAACTGAGCGCAGTGGAAAAAACTGGCACATGCTCCCGGACATCGCCGGTGATGATCTTGTCGTCGCCGATATTGGCACCCACTGCTACCACTTATGTTCCTTTGTAACAGGCGCCCTGCCCGAACAACTCAGCGCCGACAGCTGCACGACAGTGCCGGGCCGCAAGGCAACCGACTATGCGAGTATTCAGTTGCGATATTGCAGCGGCGCCCGTGGTTCATTATGGATCACTCAGGCTGCTGCAGGTGCAGAGCACGGGCTTTACCTTCGCGTATTTGGCAGCAAAGGCGGTATTGAGTGGCATCAGGAATATCCCAACGAACTACTATTCCGGAGCCTGGGGCGTCCCGCTCAGTTGTTTACCAAGGGCGGACCTGGTTTGTACGACATTGCAAACCAGGCGACCGCGGTCCCCCTCGGTCACCCCGAGGGGTACCGAGAAGCCTTCGCCACACTCTATAATGATTTTGCCAACGCCGTCATCAATACAATAAAGACAACACAACAACTCCAAGCCTCTCCTTATCCGCATATAAAGGACGGTGTCCAAGGTGTAAGATTTATTGAGGCAGCATTCGAGTCGAATCGAGGCAATGGTATGTGGGTCGATATAGAACCCAAAATTACAGCATGTTACTAACCGGAAAGCTATTAATCCCGCGGGTTAGTATATGAAGCATGGACGCTTTATCATTGGCCGCGGGCTAATACGAACGCCAGAAAAACCTGCATGTCCACGCACCTGCACCCGTTTTAATGGCGTGGCGGACAAATAGGGAGGGAACCTATTTGTCTGCCAGATTAATTGCTTAACACAATGGTTGACAGGGGCAGGTCACACAGACTATGCCAACCATATGCCGCCAACCTTGACCACCCAAATCATATTACCGAGAAAATAACAATCAAACCCGAATCATAGCTACCGTTCTGCTTCATCTCTGTCCTCAGGATTATTAGCCCTGCGAAGAATCCTGTTCCTTTCCTTACACATTTTTACTCACAGCAAAACGACACAGGAGGCCAGACAAACTGTTTTTATACAGTTTAGACTAAATCGTGGCCACAAATAAATTCTCCATTTTCATTTACTGCCTCACCAGACTAATAGAAAGAACACTAATCAGTGCAATTTCATTTTTGGCCTGACAACCTTGGAAAGTCTATTTATCAAAACAATCAGTAAACCCCGTATACCCCCATGTATCGACAACTGGTGCATGCGGTACAACGAAACGTAGCACCATCTTGCCAAGCGGCCTTCGACGAACATGCTGCGGTTGCGCAGATTCCCCATGAGATTACCGACGGCGCCATAACGGCTCAAGCTGACAAGCGATCCATAATCTTTGTATCGATACTCTTTGAACTCATGCCCTTTGAGTTTTCTCAGTATATTCGTGAAAACAGTTGAAGCCATCTGGTGAGCCGCTTGCGCCCTCGGTGGAACGACCTTCCCATCATCCTGAGTAAAGGAACAGCAGTCACCGATGACCCATATATTACTGCAACCACTTGCATTGAGCGTTTTATCGACAACGACCTGATTGCTTCGATTCGTCGTCAAGCCTGCGATTCTGGAAACGAAGTCAGGGGCTTTAACTCCGGCGGCCCAGACGATCAAATCCGCAGCAATAAATTCGCCTTCTCGGGTATGAAGCCCCTCTCTCGTAGCCGAATTCACCGCTACAGACGGGCGTAATCTGACCCCAAGCCCCTCCAGCTCTCGCGCGACGGCTGCCGAAATGCGCTCGGGCAGCGCCGGCAGCATCCTCGGGCCGGCCTCGATAAGCGTAATATCCAGTTGGTCTCGAGACATTCCAGGCATACCGTGACTCTTGAGCAAGTCGGTGACGTGGTAAAGTTCGGCAGCCAGCTCCACACCGGTCGCCCCGGCGCCGACGATGGCTATCCTCAGGCGCCCCTTGCTACCGAGCTGGTGAATTGCCGTGAACTTGTTGATGAGGGTATTTTGAAACCTTTCGGCCTGCCGGTACGAATCCAGAAAGTAACAGTTCTCCTGGACGCCCTGGATGCCAAAGTCGTTCGAGGTGCTACCGATGGCAAGCACCAATGTATCGTACTTTATTGTCCGCTCATTCAATAGCTGGTTGCCGCTGGCATCGAAGGCTGCGCCAAGGTGTAGGATACGCGCGGAAGTGTCGGCAGCAGTCAGCTCACCCAGTTCAAACCTGTATCCATTTCTCGCGGCATGGGCATGGTACACCACGCTTTCCGCCCCTGGGTCCAATGTTCCCGTCGCCAGCTCGTGCAATAGCGGCTTCCATATATGGATACGATTGCGGTCGATCAAAGTCACCGAATATTTTTTTGAGCGTCGAAATTTTTTTCCGAGGTTTGTTACCAGCTCAAGTCCGCCGGCGCCACCGCCTACCACGACAATATGGTGCAATTCAGTCTTGTCATCTTTATTCATTGCGCTCATATAAACTTCCAGTCTTAAAATTATGTAAGTTCGTCAATACCAAAGGTACAGCAGATGAATTCAGACACAGAACACGAATTAGGCCGGGAAGATACAGTTGCCTACTTTAAATCAACTAAAGTGTAACAAACCCATCGTATAACAGTTTTAACCCTGTCAAAACGAGGAATACGTTGAATACCCCATAGAACAGAGATACCGATATCCTTTTATGCAGGTAATAACCAATACCTATGCCGATCGGGGCCAACGGTAATAAGATCAGCGACGTCATCAGATTGTCCATATTCAGCTGGCCCAACCAAAAATACGGGATAAGCTTGGCGTAGTTGATAACGGCAAATAACAGTGCGCTGGTGCCGAGAAACAGGGTTGGCGGCAACCGTTGCGGAACAAGATAGGCACTGGCCGGCGGCCCCCCTGCGTGTATGCCAAAACTGGTAAAACCTGCCAGGAGTGACCAGAACCACCCTTTGAGTCGGCAAGGCGCTGCAGCCGCACGTTTCGAGGTACCGAGCCAGTAGTTCAGGGCAAATATCAGCGCTAGAACTCCAATCAGCAGGCGTACATGGGCTTCAGAGATGTATTTGAAGGTCAACGCCCCCAGCACGACGCCCACCAGCGCGGCAGGCAGCATGATCCGTAGATTTTCGCGGTGCCATTGTCCCCGGAATTTATATACGGCTAGCACATCCATGACGCAGAGGATCGGCAACAGAATAGCCGCGGCCTTGGCGGGACTTACCGCAAGCGCCATAAGCGGTACGCTGACGATACCGATAATGCCGCCAAACCCGCCTTTAGCCACACCAAAAATCAGTACTGCTGGTATGGCGCAAAGGAAGAAAAACAGTTCATTGATCATTATCGTATAGGCCACCTAGTCAATAAAAAATGCCACCGACGTAGCCGATGGCACGAATCCAGCCAGGGCATTGCTGGGGCAGGTGCAGAACCACAACCATTCAAGTTTGGCAGTTGCTTCATTGATCAATGCGGCCTCAGCCAAATACTTCCGCTTGATCAAGCAGCCTAACGGATCAATGTAGGCCTAGGTTAGCAAAGCAAAACAAGCTATGCAACAATAATTGCAAGTATACACATTTAGCAAAAATACGATAAATCCAATTATGGCAATGCAATATTGGCTGGTGATTATTAAATCGTACTGGGTTCCACAGATGCAATTACTGAAGCAAAACACACCAACGGGATCGTTACCGGTTTCGATGCCGTACTGGCCGTTCGAGAAGGCCGCTTGCATGCGACCGTCGACCAAGCCCCGAAACGGTAAGCCGGCGCCATGCAGCTAATGGTCAGACACCTCGAGTCTGGGGTCTCCTTCCCTAGGCGCGGCTGTTGGACAGCACCCACTTGATCACAATTGCAAACGTTACTGACGATCAGTAGGAATTGCAGGTCAATCGTTAACACAGCGAGGCCATATATGGGCTCCACCCAATCCCTCTATTGGCCCGAACTGATTTTATAAGCGTTGCGCAGCCTCCAGTCCTGTTAACGTGGCACAAAAAACGGGCTTAACAGCCACTGTGGCGCCGCGGGTCTATTTCCGCCACGCGGAGTCGGCCTCGGAACCAACACCAAATACGAGCCGGGACAGTGCGTCCATCTGTTCAAGGTTATCCTTGTCGACCAGTACGGGGCCGGTAATGATGTCGGACTGGGGCTTGTAACCCATCTCGTGATACCAGTAGAGCCACTCCATTGGAATATATCCCTGCAACCAGAAACCCTGTTCAGATGCTACCAGCAGATGACCGTTCTTAACGCCAGAAAGGCCGATAGGCCCCACATCGACGGTTAGCAACGTCATTCCCTTGGTGTCCACGTCAGGCTCCAGGCCCAGTTCGTTCGCCACGTGCCAAGACCAGGCTGCGGTAAAATCGGCCAGGTTGAAAATGTAGTTGGTGTCAGTGTTTGACGATAGATAAGCTTTCAGGTTTTGGCTAAAAGTGGCCTGAGTGATACCGGTAACCAGATATTCCACAGAAGCGCCGACTTTCCTGAAAGCGTCCTCAATCCCTCGACAGCGCTCCCGAAGTCCCGCATGGTCAGCCGTATGCAGAGAACAGGCGACCTTCTTGGGTATTGGCACAATTCCAGCTTCCGCTTTTTCGAGCGCATAGAGTCCAATTTTGTAGCCTGTCAGATACTCATCACCTCCGACGTAGGTCAGGTACGGGATACGCTGCCCGGGTGGCCGGCGATCCGGAATATTGAACGCCACCACCGGAATACCCATCGCCAGCGCCTTTCGAATGGGACCCTCAAGGGCGTTGGCATCGAGGATCGGCACTGCGATACCGTCTGGACGAGAGGCAATCGTCTCTTCCAAATTACGTACCAACTCGTCGACGCCGGGCGTCACCCCCCCAACATACTCAGTGAAAACATTCGGATAGCGCTTCTCGAATTCGACCAAAGACAACGTCAGCCAATTCATATTCGGGTCCTGAACCCCTATGTGGGACACCATCACGAACCGGTAGTCCTTTGCCGCAGCGGCTATTGGAACCGACAGCATGAACATGCTGATCAAAAGGGGCACTAACCGTTTGAGAACCATCATTATCTAATCCCCGCTCGCTACCTGGTACACAGCGAGCACAATGATGCTCTCTGAGCCGCTACTTGCGCTGCCTTGTACAGCCGTAGTACCACAGGCACTCCCGTCATAGATTGTTTAAATGCCAGTGCCTCTAACCTCTAGCATAGATGCTCCCGAGAGACAGGCAGTCTCAAATTTAGGTGTTCATTCAGGTACTCATCCCTGAACCAACCATTGCAGCTTTCAATACCGCTCTTCTGAGTCGGTTTGCCGGATTGCCGTAACAAAGATATAAAGCAGAGCAAGGTCAATCTTTCTTCATTCACATAAATGAAAACCGCGAACAGTGTCGCGGTTATTTTGACAGCAGCGTTACTGTCTTCACAAAGATTATGCCGCCAGACGCTGATTTTGGCTCAGAATTACGTGGCCGATCGGGTTCCTCTCAATCGGCCACTCAACGACTTTAGTTCTTCGCTTTGAACTGGTCGATGTTCTCCTTGGTGACCAGCTCAAACGGAACGACGTTTTTAGCCTCAACCGCCTCGTTGCGTGCCAGTTTCAGCACGGTATCAATGGCGCCGACACCCTGGCCTTTGGCAGACTGATAAACTGTCACATCCAGGTCTCCGGCTTCAAGTGCAGCCAAAGCATCCTGGGTCGCATCCACACCGCCGATGACGACATTATCCATCGACACACCAGACGCCTTCAGCGCCTGAATCGCACCGAGTGCCATTTCGTCGTTATTGGCGATAACGCCCTTAGGCTCAATGCCCGCGCTGATCCAGTTGGTCATCAGGTCCATTGCCGGTGTACGCATCCAGTTTGCGGTTTGCTCGTCGACGACTTTGATGTTCTTGCATTCATCAGAAGCCAGTACATCGTGTGTCGCCGCGGTACGGCCACGCTGGCCGGTCGTGCCAAGCTGGCCCATCAGGATTACCGCTTCACCTTTGCCACCCATCTGCTTGCACATTTCGGTGGTCTGCAGAAAACCGGCCTGATACTCGTCCGAACCCACCCAGGCTTGCTTGGCCGGGAAGGTATCCATGTTCGCAGGCAGCATGTTAACGAAAACGAGCGGCACACCCGCCTCATCCGCAACACTCGATATATTGATGCCCGAGTCCGCATCGACCAGCATCACGACAATCCCGTCAACGCCTGCGGCAATGAAGTTCTCAACCTGAGACTGCTGACGCGAAATATCGCCCTGCCCATCTTCAATCTGAAGTTCCACGCCATCAAGTTTTTCGGCATGCGCCGTCATGTTCTGACGCAGCACGGTAAGGAAATTGTCGTCAAAGAGTGACATGGCAACACCGATAGTCTCGGCTTGAGCCACGGTTCCCATCAGAGCGCTGCTCAAAATCACTGTGCTCAGTAGCTTCTTCATATTTATTATCCTCTACTAGTAATTACGGCAGATAGACCACCGTGGTTCGTCGCGGATTATTCCTCGATTAAGGTATTGCGCCGCGAATTCAATATAATGGCCTCCCTAGACCATCAGGTACAGCCCACCGAAGCACAATATTTATGTGCTGGGCGTTTTATAAAAAATCATGTAAAAAATGCCAAAATATCTATTTAACAATCAATCTGAAAATTAAACTGACGTCCCTGTCGATGCAATCACTGCCCGCTAAAACCAAGCGATAACTTTATGTAACGCTTAGTTATAGGTAGCGCACATTGGTCGATAATGATATTAAGACACCAAGCATATTCAATCCGAATTAATAGTCAGGAGCTGCCGATTTCTCGTCTAACTTTCGACTACCACGGCAGGCCTTCTAACCCCCTAACAGATAAAAATCAACCAGGTATCAGTTCCTACCCAAAATCGGCGCAAACTGCCCACCTGCCGAATCCATCCGGTCGACAGCGATCAAACCGCTATCGGAGTAAGCCATGGCTGATCTGTGGCCTCATGGCTATCAACGACGGCATCAACGAAAGCAACCCCCTTGAGACCATCGTAGACCGTGGGCAAATTTTGGCCGATCGCGGATGGTTCCCGCCCAGACCGACGTGCGCGGATTGCTTCGGCAAACCCGGCGTAAAGGTTAGCGAAGGCTTCCAGGTATCCCTCTGGATGACCCGGCGGCGTGCGCGTACGTACTTTGGCGTCCTCGGACAGGTCTTCAGCCCCGCGCTTAATAATCTCCGTGCGGCCATTGAGCGGTGCCAACACCAGCTCGTTAGGCTGCTCCTGAAACCACGAAAGCGAACCCGTTTCACCGAAGACCCGAAGCCGAACGCCATTGGAATTACCCAACGCGACCTGCGAGGACCACAGCAGGCCACGCGCTCCCCCTTGGTAACGCAACATGACATGGGCGTTATCATCCAGTGCACGCCCCTCTACGAAGGTCGCTAGATCAGCGGTCAGCGACTCGAGCTTAAGCCCCGTCACGAAACCGGCGAGGTGATAGGCATGGGTGCCAATATCGCCGATCGAGCCACCGCGACCATTCTTTTTGGGATCCGTGCGCCATGAGGCCTGTGCATTACCCTGTTGTTCGATCGCGGTCGCCATCCATTCCAGCGGATACTCGACCTGTACGCTACGGACTTTCCCAATTTCCCCCGCGGCCACACGAACGCGTGCCTCATGGACCATGGGATAGCCAGAATAGGTGTAGGTCACGCCGACAAATCGTCCGCTCTCGCGCGTAAGTGCCTCCAGCGCGACCGCATCCTCAAGCGTTGCCGTGATAGGCTTCTCGCAAATGACATCGAAGCCTGCCTCAATGAAGGCGCGTGCAATCGGATAATGCGTGAAGTTCGGAGTACAGATTGCCACTGCATCGATACGATCCTCACGCGCGAGCTCAGCGGCAATCATTTCCTTGTAGTCGCCGTAGCTGCGGTCTGAGTCAATGCCCTGGGTCAACGCAAAAGCCCGGCCACGCTCGGCATCCACATCGAAGGCCCCCGCAACGAGCTGCCAGGCGCCATCAAGACGCGACGATATGCGATGTATGTTGCCTATATAGGCACCCTGACCTCCGCCAACCATGCCAAGACGAAGGGATCGTTGATAACTCATTTGTCCTCCAGCCCGAGCATTGCCCGGTTCGCGCTACGATTGGCGCCAGATTTTACGAAGTCATCAAAAGCACGATCCGAGACCTTGATGATGTGGTCATCTATAAATCGCGCGCCCTCGGATGCTCCATCTTCGGGGTTTTTAAGGAAGCATTCCCACTCGAGCACTGCCCAGCCGTCGTAGTCATAGGTGGCAAACTTCGAAAAGATCGCTCCAAAGTCGACCTGCCCATCACCTAGGGAACGAAAACGCCCTGCACGTTTCGACCAGTGCTGATAGCCTCCATAGACACCCGACTTCCCATCAGGGCGGAACTCGGCATCCTTTACATGGAAGCATTTGATCCGGTCATGGTAGTGGTCGATAAAGGCCAGATAATCGAGTTGCTGCAACACGAAGTGCGACGGATCGTAAAGCATGTTTGCGCGCGGATGCTCTTTCACATGGTCGAGGAACATTTCCCAGGAATGACCGTCATGGAGGTCTTCGCACGGGTGAATCTCGTAGCAGACATCCACACCGTGAGCGTCGAAGTCGTCCAGTATCGGTGTCCAGCGATTGGCGAGTTCACCGAAAGCTTCATCTACCAAACCTTCCGGCCACTGCGGATAAGGATACAGATAGGGCCACAGAAGTGAGCCAGAAAAGGTCACATGCCGATCAATACCAAGGCGTTTAGACGCACGCGCGGCAAAGCGTAACTGCTCCTCCGCCCAAGCGCGGCGCGCCCCAGGATTTCCACGCACGAACTCAGGAGCAAAGCTGTCCATAATCTGGTCATGAGCCGGGTGCACGGCAACAAGCTGTCCTGTTATATGCGACGCAAGTTCAGTGATCTCAAGACCGTGATCGGCTAAAAGACCTTTCATTTCATCACAATAGGTCTCGCTCTGCGCTGCCTGTTTCATGTCAATCAGGCGCGTATCCCAAGTGGGGATCTGCACCCCCTTGAATCCCTTGTCCGCGGCCCATTTAGCCAGCGTCGGCAATGAATTATAAGGCGCGTCATCAGCGGCGAATTGCGCGAGAAAAACACCGGGGCCCTTAATGGTCTTCATTTTAAACCTCCAACGCAGTGGACGGCACGGGCGCGTCGTCATAACCGCCATAGACCGACTGATCAAACGGAATCACAGCGCCCGTCATCATGCCGCTATCGTCAGATGCCATCCACAGAACCGCGCGGGCGACTTCGTCGGGATCGAGGATGCGACCAAAAGGCTTCTTGGCTGCCTCGCGATCAAGAAAATCCGGATCCCCAGTTTCCATGGCGACAAGCTTGCGCTCATGGTCCGAGTTCATCCACCCAATGTCCAACTGGTTGACGTGGATACGGTTGCGCATCAAAGCGAAAGCCGCGTTTCGCGTCAGCGTGGTCAGCGCGCCTTTTGACGTGGCATAGGGCGACAGGAATGGCTGTCCTGCAAGTTCAGACATTGAACCGATGTTTACAATGCGGCCTTCAATCCCTTCCCGGATCATGACCTTGGCCGCGTCCTGAATCAGAAAGAACGGCGCGCGTGTATTCACAGCTATCATCTTGTCGAACAAGTCGGGTGTGGTGTTAAGAATATTGCCCCGATCCGTCAAGCCAGCGGCGTTCACAAGGATATCCACCCGCCCGAAGTGCTTGTCAGTCTGCGCGATCACATTACGGCAATCCTCTACAACACCGAGATCCGCCTGTACGAACTGAACCTCGACACCGGTCTCCTCGCTGATTGAGGAGGCGACAGCCTTACCCTTGTCAGCACCGCGGCCACAGACGACAATGCCCGCGGCACCCGCGTGCGCGAAGAGACGGGCAATCGCCGCGCCAAGCCCCTGAGTGCCGCCTGTCACGACACAGATTTTTCCGTCAATAGCGTTCATTATTGTTGTACCTCATAACCTGCGGCCGTCATGACACGCATGAGTTCTTGATGTCCCTTCTTCGCCATTGCCAACGGCGGGTTGGCAATGGGGTCCTGCTCCGCCTCAACCACGAACCAGCCTTCATACCCATGATGTGCCAACGCCTTAACAAGGCTCTCGAAATCCAGAGCACCATCGCCAGGCACCGTAAACGCCCCCTTCACGACCGCATCCAGGAAGCTCTCAGCAGTGCGGTCTAGCCCCTTTAGCACATCCGCCCGTACATCCTTGCAGTGAACCTGGATAATGCGCTTGTGATGCTTCTCAATAACACGCAGCAGATCGCCCCCCGCAAATTCCATATGGCCTGTATCGAACAGCAGGGGAACACTGGAATGCTTCATGAAGAGGTCGAGTTCAGCCTCCGTCTCGATCACCGCGCCCATATGGTGATGGTAGGCGATTGGCATCCCCTGCACCTCACACCATTCGGCAAAGTCCGACACCTTGCGCGCATAGGCGGCAATCTCTGCCTCGGTGAGTTTCGGTTTAGTGCCTAACGGGGCCGAACCCACCCCCTGAATCGAGCGCGCGGTTTCACCATAGACGATACACGGCGCCTGGGCGGCCTTGAAAAAGGCCAGTTGTTCGGCGATGCGTGTTTTTTCCACCTCAATCTCACCATCGAGCAGGAGACCCGAGAACCAGCCACCGCAAACAGACATTCCGAAATCGCTGAGGATAGGCCCAAGTTCTTTCATATTCATCGGGAACCGACGGCCGGTCTCCATGCCAGTGAAACCAGCTACCGAAGCCTGCCGCAGGCATTCCTCAAGACTGACATCATCCGAGAGTTCCGCCAGGTCATCGTTCCACCAGGCGATAGGGGCAATTCCCAGCTTGGCTTTCAACATGCTTTAAACTCCAATCCGCTGGTTCGAGCGAATGACGTCCTGGGACTCGCGAGCCTTACGAACGCTCTCATGTGCCGACACTTCAGGCACGCCGACATCCCAATCCGCATCCCCTGGCACCCAGGCATGAGCGTCGGAGACGATGGTGAGCACCGTGGTGCGATCATTGTTTTGCGCCCATGTCATTGCCTCTTCCAGTTCTTCGAGGCTTTCGCATTTGCGCGCATAAGCGCCCATGGACTCTGCGTGTTTGACGAAGTCGACATGCAGCGGGTTTTCAGGGTTCTGGATCCGGCAATCCTTAAGCAGGTTATTGAAGCCAGGCACACCCTTGAACTGCTGAAGGCGGTTGATGACCGCATAACCACCATTGTCGCAAACGACGACAATCATTTTGTGGCCCGTTAAAACAGCCGAATAAATATCCGAGTTCATCATCATGTAAGTGCCATCGCCGAGCATGACAATGGGCGTACCACCGGTCGCACCCGGGCCTTCCTGCGCCATGGCGCACCCCCAGCCAGCGGCAATTTCATAGCCCATGCAGCTAAAGCCAAACTCGCAGTCAAAGGTGTTAGGATTCTTGACCCTCCAGCCCTTGGTAATCTCGCCAGGTGTACCACCCGCCGCGCCGATCAGTGTATCGTTCGGGCCGGCCGCCTTGTTGAGCACCCCGATCACCTGCGCATAGGAGGGAATCGCCGCATCGGAAGGTGCCTGATGCCCATCCAGGAGCGCATTCCACTCATCAAATAGCCCTTTCGCCTTGGCCATATGGCTGCCCGGTATCGCAAAGTCGCCCAATGCGGCGTCGATTTCGGTAACCGTCTCAAGCGCATCCCCGACAACGGCAATCGCTCGGTGTTTAGTCGCATCCCAGCGGGCTGTGTTAATAGAGATGAACTTCGCGTCCTTGGCGAATGCAGTCCAGGAACCGGTTGTGAAGTCTTGCAGTCGCGTGCCGATGGCCAGGATCACATCGGCTTCAGCCGCGAGCGCATTGGCCGAGGTCGAGCCGACAATCCCAATGGGGCCGGCATGAACCGGATGGTCATGAGTCAAACCACCCTTGCCCGCAATTGTTTCTACCACTGGAATTCCGCGTTTCGCCGCAAAGGCCGCAACCTCATTCTCGGCGACGGAATAGCGCACCCCACCACCCGAAATGATCAGCGGCTTTTTGGCCGTTCTGAGAAGCGCTACGGCCTCTTCCACAGCCTTGCGGTCCGGTCGCGGACGCGGGATAGACCAAACCTTCGGTGCGAAAAACTCCTCAGGGTAATCGAATGCTTTCTCCTGAGTATCCTGTGCAAGGCCAATGAATGCCGGGCCACAATCAGCCGGGTCGAGCATCGTGGCGATGGCTTGCGGCAATGAGGTGATAATCTGTTCGGGGTGTGTGATCCGATCCCAGAAGCGCACCACCGACTTGAAACTATCATTAACAGTCATGGTCGGGTCGTTGAAATGTTCAACCTGCTGCAACACAGGATCAGGCAACCGATTGGCAAAGGTATCGCCTGCAAGGAGCAGTACAGGCAAGCGGTTCGCCATCGCCGTACCCGCCGCCGTCACCATGTTGGTGGCGCCCGGGCCGATCGAACTGGCTGCAATCATCAACTGACGACGACGCTTGGCCTTGGCGAAGCCAACAGCGGCGAGCGCCATCGATTGCTCATTCTGCCCACGCCAGGTCGGCAACTGATCCTGTACAGCCTCAAGTGCTTCTGACAGACAGGTCACATTGCCGTGACCGAAGATGCCGAATACCCCGGCAAACAGGGGTAGCCGCTCGCCTTCGATCTCGACGAACTGGTTGCAAAGATAACGAACGAGCGCCTGAGCCATAGTGCATCTAACGGTAGACATAGCTTCTCCTCTCACATTCTGCTACGCGCTATAGCGATCGTAGGCTTGTTATTGTCGCCATCAACAATATTGCAATAACAAATACTATGCAATATTTATTGCAAAGAATATCTGAAAACTTTTCTGAATGCCTCAGCCGCAAATTTTACGGTCAAGAAAGGGGGGGTGCTGTTAACGCAGGGCTTGTGAAAGCGTGAGGGCGCTTTCGCAACTTTAGGGGCGAACAGGAAGGAAGCTGCACCCAGGCATGGACTACCCTGATGCCTTTTCATAACACGAGGAAAACTCTCCCGTTCGCTGCCAGAATGGTTGCATTCAAGAGGCCCGAACGAATCGCCTTAGTCACCCAAGTCAAGCGCCATGAACCAGCCTGAATTTGAAATCTACAGGATCACAGGGGCATTGACCCGCGGCGACAGCGGAAGCCCGGCGATAGCACGGGAAGCCGATAAAGCGCGGGAGCATCTGTGATGCGCCACATGAAATTCCGGAATGGTGGACAACTACAGGCCCTTCGATAACAGACAGAGACTGAGGAAATCCGCTCGCGCGAACATCAACGCCAGGGAGCTAAGGTGAAAATACCTCAGCATGGATAACATGCTGAGGCACTATCGCTTCACAATTGCCCGCAAAGCGGTGCCGTAGTCTTGGGCCTGCGACAGCCTAGATCTTTGTCGTCCGGCTGCTGCGCGCACGCTTGCGCTCGTTCCCTGTGACCGTTGCAATACGGGGTTCCTCGTCTGGCTGAAGAAGAGAAGCCACCGCAATGGCAATGCTCTGTGAAAGGCACATCGGTGCCGCCAATGAGCGGGAGAAACTGTATTCCTCCTCCGGGATGGTGAAAAGTACCGTTGAATCCTTGGCCAAGGGCGATAACTGACTGTCGGTAATGCCGATGATTGGCGTTTCGGACTTGGTCGCTATGTCTGCAATACTGATGGTCTCTTTGGCATAGTGGCGAAACGCTATGGCAATCAGCACGTCGTCCGACCGCATTGTCCGCGCCATTTCCGGTGCAAGACCGCCTGCGGGATCGAGCAGGATGACCCGTCGCTTCAACATCGTAAGCAAATAACGCAGGAAAATTGCAATGGATTCCGAACGCAGTTGCCCTACGATGTAGATGGTTTGAGCATCTTTCAGAAGTAATGCAGCACGCTGCAGGTTCTCCTCAGTGACGAGACTGAGCAAGTCCTGCAATGTCGCGATATCACGGACCACCAGATCTTGCATGAAGCCGACGATACCGTGTTCTCGACTTTTTTGGATATCAGACTTAAGCGCACTGACACGCTCGTTGAAGCCAGGGGCCGCTGTCGCAAGGCGCGACCTAAATACCGTCTGCATCTGCTTGAAGCCCGAGTATCCAAAGTTCTGTGCAAAACGGACCAGTACTGATGGATGCACTCCACACTTCGTCGCGACCGAGTTCACGGACTCCATGGCAACATTGTTAGGATTCTGGGTGACGTACCGAGCGACCTGCTTGTAGCGTTCCGACAGGTTTTCGTATTGGTTGGCGATCTCGTCGACGACCTGCTCATAGTGGTCCGGCGGGGCTTGCCGATTCGCATCAGAATTCTTGTTTTCAGTCATCGGGAAGAATCCACTACCTATTGTTCCTTGTACTCCATTGATACCGCGAAGCGCCGGCCATTAGCCA
>JBLXCH010000071.1:0-16320 GCA_048265065.1 Motiliproteus sp.
AGCTATTAAACAGCTTTGGCCAGAGTCCAGAGGCCAAAGCCGATAATCAACACCCCCGCCAATTTTTTAAACCACGTTGAATGCAGCATTCGCGCTGCAGCCCCTGCTAAGTACCCCATCATCAGCAAATTGGGTAATGTCCCTAATGCAAAGGCAAGCATAATGGCTGCCCCATTCACTGCGCTGCCAGAACTGACCGCATTAATTAACATACTATAGACAAGGCCGCAGGGTAGCCAGCCCCACACAAGCCCAACTTGGAAGGCTTGGAAAGGCGAGGATATAGGCAATAGTTTGCGGGCAATCGGTTCGAGTTGTTTCCATAAGTGTTGTCCGGCTTTCTCAACTTTATTGAGTGCCATCCACCAACCGCTAATGTAAAAACCGAGTAATATCATCATGATACCCGCGGCGCCGTAAAGAACGCGCTGAGCAAGGTATAAGGGTAACCATTGCAGTAGAAGGGTGCCAATGCCGCCCATTATCGCGCCTGCAATAACATAACTACTTATGCGGCCACTATTGTAGGCGAGTTGTGATAACAACAGCTTTGGGCCCTGATGGTTATTGGAGGAGAGTCCTAGGGTTAATGTGCTGACAATACCGCTACACATGCCTAGGCAATGCACACCGCCAACAAGCCCAACAAGAAATGCGCTAATGTAAATTTGCCAAAGTTCGGGCATGGGCAGGATTTATCTCAAAAACGAAAGAAACCAATTCTGACGGGTCAGTGATTAAATGAAAAGCGAGTAATCGCAGCTAATAGTGGTTTTTAGTCGTCTCGATGCGGATAATGGCCGACAATTACCGATGCGATTACGTGGAAAGTTTACTAATACGATGATGAACCACCTTGTTTTGTACTGCCGTCCGGGGTTTGAATCTGATCTAGCCGCTGAGATTTCTGAAGCAGCGAGCTTTCTTGGGGTCGCAGGTTACCCGAAAACTGAGAAAGATAGCGGCTACGTACTGTATTGTACGCATCAAGCAAATGGTGCGTTAAAGTTGATCGAAAAGCTCTCTTTTCGGGACTTGGTCTTTGCTCGGCAATGGTTTGCTAGCCCCGGTTTGGTCGAAGACTTACCGAAAAAAGATCGCATTGAACCACTTTTGAAGCATGTAGCGGCATTTCCTCAAGCAGGAGAGGTTGTCATCGAGACGGCCGATACTAACGATGCCAAGTTATTAACTAACTTCTGTCGAAAATTCACTTCCCCCTGCGCTGCTGCAATGCGTCAAGCAGGGTTGTTGGCCCCCAAACGTAACAGAAAACAGCCACGGCTCCATTTGTTTTTTATCTCTTCTAGCGATGTTTACCCTGGAATTAGTTATCCGAATAATAGTGCGGCTGAGGAAATGGGCATCATACGGCTTAAATTTCCTAACGATGCGCCAAGCCGCTCGACGTTAAAGTTAGAAGAAGCCTGGAAATGGTTTCTTTCAATCAAAGACAAGAAACGCTTACTTGAGCCTGGCATGACAGCTGTTGATCTTGGCGCTGCACCCGGTGGCTGGACCTATCAACTGGTGAAGAAGCATTTTCGTGTTGCCGCTGTAGATAATGGCCCAATGCAACCTGCGTTAATGGACTCAGGGCTTGTTAAGCATGTTCAAGCTGACGGCTTTAAGTATCAACCTGAAAAGACGGTCGACTGGCTAGTTTGCGATATGGTTGAAAAACCCTCTCGTGTGGCGACGCTAATGGCCGAGTGGGTTATTACTGGGCGGTGTCGGCAAGCAATCTTTAATTTAAAACTACCAATGAAGAAGCGACACCAAGCCGTTGCAGACGCACGTGAGACAATAGCCGCTTGTTTTGCTGGATTGGAGCTTGATTATCAACTTGCCATAAAACACCTTTATCATGACCGAGAAGAAGTGACCTGTTTTTTACGCTTGGCGGCTCGTTAATGAAGGATTTTGGCGGATTTGCTTTTGCCTTTCATCATGTTCTGACACAATAGTGCCTGTTTTAAATAGAGGTTTACTAATGGCAGGCGGTGAAGCGGATCATTTGATGGATGCAAGCGGGTTATTTTGCCCAGAGCCTGTGATGATGTTGCACAATAAAGTCCGTGATATTGCCACAGGTGAATTATTAAAAGTTATTGCTACTGATCCTTCGACGCAGAGGGATATTCCAAAATTCTGTGCATTTTTGGGCCATGAGTTAATTGAGCAAGGCTCCCAAGATGATAGCTATTGGTATCTAATCCGAAAAGGAGAGGCTTAGCACAGTATTTACCGCGTTGCGGTATAAGTGTTTATAAGCGGTACATTGAATTATGACGACTGAGAACAAATCTGCACCTAAAAATAAGAATCGGAACGCGAATATCGCAGCGATTACATTAATCTGCGAAACCTACCCGAAGACCTTTAATCGGGAAAATGTTCGCCCGTTGAAGATTGGTATTCAGGAAGAGTTACTTGCTGACGAAAAAATCTCTAAAGGGAAAATTAAGCGTGCCTTAGCATCCTACGTTCGTGCACCAGCCTATTATCGGTCATTACAGGCCGGCGCTCAGCGTGTAGACCTTACTGGTGAAGATGCCGGGGAAGTGACAGAGCAAGAGGCAGAACATGCTAAGGCGATGCTAAAGAAAATCCGTGATGAGCGTAATGCTCGTGCTAAAGAGCAAAAACAGGTTGAAAAAGAACGCCGTAACAACGAAAAGCAAGAACGCATCTCGGCTAAATTAGAGCAACTCGTCACCCGTCATCAGTGAAATCACTGGCTGTCTTTTGTGGGTCCAATCACGGTGTGGACCCATCCTTCCAGCAAGGGGTTTTATCACTTGCTGACACGATGTCGGCTTCAGGTATCGCGCTAGTTTATGGTGGTTCCAAAAACGGTTTGATGGGTCGATTAGCTGATCGCCTTTTAGAACAAGGTGGTCACGTAACAGGGGTGATGCCCAACGAGCTAGTGAATTGGGAACAAAGCCACGAGAAAATAACGACCTTACATCGCGTTGAAACCATGGCGGAACGCAAAGCGCTAATGGCTGAATTGGCGGATGGGTTTTTAGCCCTGCCAGGCGGTATAGGTACGGTAGAAGAAATCAGTGAAGCAATTTCTTGGGCTCAGTTGGGAATTCATCACAAACCTTGTGGGCTGCTCAACACTAATCGGTATTATGATCACTTATTAGCATTCTTTGATCATAGCGTTGCGCAAGGCCTTATGCGCCAGAAAACACGCGATATGATACTTGTTGATAATGATCCGACTCGCTTGCTGCAAAAAATGCAGGCTTACCGATCCCCCGTCGATTATCATTGGCCGACATAATCACTGTCTGCCTTTCTACTCTTCTTTTTTTATTCACTAGGCATCAGGCCGCATTGCCCTAAAACACGCTGCCATGCCTCAGTATGGCCGGTTAGTGCTTGTTGATAGCGATTCCAATAAGAGGAGGGTGCGTTCATTGAGTAGGTGTCAGACTGATAAGCGATCATAGTTTGAGGGCGATCTTTCCCACCAAAATGTAAGAGTTGATTCATGCTTGAAAACCAAGCTTCACCTTGTCGGTGAACGGTAGAAAGGTAGGGCTGCACTTTACCTGCGTAATACCGATTAAACACATTAAGCAGAATATCTGCTTTGTTATTGGTTCGTTTATTGAAACAGAGTGGCCGTTTATCTAACCGTCGATTAATGACACTACTGACCTGATTTAAGTTGCGGATAAGCAATTCAATCGTGGCCTGAAGCTGGCCCCCATACTCGCTGCTAAATAGGGCAAAGAAGTGTTCATCATGTCGTTGATGTTCGTTGGGGATAGTGAATGTGTTTGTTTGATGAAAGGATTGCGCTTGTTCTGTGATCGCAATGAGGTATGCCAGCGCACGCAAACTCTGCTCAAAGCCAGCGTGACCTTCAATAGGCAGCGGCGCCTTGGAATGAGAAAATTGGCTAGCTATTTCGTCGCTAGTGAAAATCCCATTCCAAATCACAGCGTCTAAATTGTTGCTTTTTGTTCTGTAGAGGTCGTCAATAAGCTGAGTGATTTTATCTTCGACGACTAACTCACCGCTATTAATCTGTTGATGACAGCGTTGTAAACGAGCAAAAAAACGGACTTCATAGCTGAGTAAGCTTGATGGCTGCATGACCTTACCTAATGCACTGTTTCTTTCTACAATGAGTGGAAGTAGGTCGCATGCTGAAAAATCCATGGAATCTAGCAAGCCTGAGCGGATCTCTTCGACATTTCTATAACGAGAGCGTTTTTTCGGCAAGGTGGAAAAATTTATATCCCCACTTGGCGTGACATCTATTTCTAACACATTGGCGACTCGGTCACGGTAGTCTTCTAATAATGCTTGGGGTCCTTCATTACTACAGCCGCTTAATAATAGTGGGGTAATGGCGGCCCCAGCGATTAATATCAGGCGAAGTAAATGTTTCTCACGCATGTGCTTAGGCTGCTGTTTCCATTGTGATTACTCTTATTAGTTTTTTCGTTTAAGTGCTAATGCTGTTAATTATAGCGTTGTGGTGAGCGAAGGTTGTTAGTGCGATTACAAGCGCTTAGCATAGTCACTTACATTAAATCATCTTGGTTCTTTTCACGATGGTTTTATCGAATGCATTACCAGCCTGCGTCTTATCAAGAGCGTTTTATGAAGAAACTTGTGTTGTATAGCACTAGCGGTTGCCATCTTTGTGATGTGGCTGAAGCTATGCTGAAACAGTTAAATCCTGAAATTGTCTGTTACGACATTATCGATATCAGTGAATCGGACGAGTTAGTGGAACGCTATGGTACTCGTATTCCTGTATTGAGCGATCCCGCACCTGAAACAAAAGGAGAGCCGCAAGAGCTTGGCTGGCCTTTTGATCAGGAGCAGTTATTGGATTACTTGGAGCACGTTATCTGGCGTTAGGTGCGATTATTCTTGTTGTTGTAACTTGAATAAACGAGCTGCATTTTCGGTGGTTTCGTTAGCAAGTATTTGGGGGTCTTTGTCTAGTGTTTTGGCGATGTGCGCACATATTTCTGCTACGTGACAAGGCTCGTTCCTTCGGCTTTTGGGTTTTGGGGAAAGTGTTCGTGGCAGCAAGTAGGGCGCATCCGTTTCTATAAGTAGCCTGTTACTCGGAATATCTTTCATTAAGGCTAACAGTTCGAGTCCTCGGCGCTCATCACACACCCAACCGGTGATCCCAATATAAAGGTCTAAATCTAAGTAGCGATAAAGGGCTTTTTTGTCTCCAGTAAAACAGTGTAAGAGGCTTTGTGAAATGTCGTCACGATAGTGATAGAGCATGTCGTGCATTTTTTCATGAGCATCACGCTCATGAAGGTATAACGGTTTATCAATTTCAGTGGCTAATTCTAGCTGTTGTTCAAAAATGCTGATTTGCTGCTGTGGAGAAGAAAAATTCCGATTAAAATCTAAACCAGTTTCTCCAATGGCTTTTACCTGCGGGTGCTGATGAATGTCTCGAAGGGCTGTAATCCAGTCTTTTGAAACATCTTTGGCGTGATGCGGATGAACACCTGCTGTGGTGAAAATCGGAAATTCTAGCTGCTCAGCTAGAGTGATACTGGCCTCTGATTCTTCAATATCAGAGGCAATATTCATTAAACCTACTACACCTAACTTTTTGGCGCGGCTAAGTATTTCTTCTTGATCGCCGACAAAGCTTTTATCTAAAAAATTCACGCCAGCATCGAATAATGGTTTGATGTCTGTCATAACGAGGGTTTAGCTCCTATACTCAAAGTGAATTTACCCATGCCGTAAGGATAATACGGCCAAGGCTAAGCTATATTGATTAACGATGACTACCTAAAGGTAAAATCTGCATGAGCGGCATACTTGAAAGCGTTGACCAAAGAACACGACTGGTTGGGCAAAACCGTCTAGAACTTCTCTTGTTCCGACTAGGCAAAAACCAGCTCTTTGCTATCAACGTATTTAAGGTAAAGGAAGTTCTGAAATTACCTAAATTGAACGCAATTCCAAACTCCAACCAGTATATCGTGGGCGTTTGTAACATGCGCGGTATTACAGTACCTGTAATCGATCTGAGTTGGGCGATAGGTATGAAGAAAACGCCAATCAATAGTGACTCACATATGGTCGTTTCAGAATATAACGGTTCTATCCAAGGATTCTTAGTGAGTGATGTTGAGAGAATTCTTAACCTGGACTGGAGTAGTGTCATGCCTCCACCTACTACAGCAGGGCGAGCGCACTACCTAACGGCGATTACTCGTTTGGATGATAATAGTCTGATCGAAATAGTTGATGTTGAAAAAGTGCTTTCAGAAATCAGTCCGTTCTCCACTGAGATCGCCGAAGAGCTAATGAACGAGAAGCTTCAAGAAGTGGCGAGAGGCAAAGAGATATTAGTGGTCGATGACTCCCAAACAGCCCGTGACCAAGTAAGAAGAACCTTAGCGCATTTAGATATCAATATTGTTGAAGCCGTCAACGGTACCGATGGTTTACAGCAATTGAAGGCGTTTGCCTCCATGGGCGACGTTACTGAAAAGTTCTTTATGGTGATCACTGATGCGGAAATGCCGGAGATGGATGGTTATCGATTGACCACTGAAATCCGCAACGACCCTGAGCTGAAAGACCTTTATATTGTTTTACACACTTCGTTATCAGGAAACTTCAATAAAGCGATGGTGCAGAAGGTTGGCTGTGACGATTTCTTGCCGAAATTTGAAGCCAATCGCCTTGCAGAAAAAGTGTTAGAACGTTTGAAAGAAGCTTACCACGTAGAAGTCTAATTGACTGCCTACGCTTCTTACCGGGCGTTTAGCCCGGTAAGCGTTTTACTTTCTTCTGCTGTCATAAACTCCATCGGCTTCCCTAATTTCTCACTGTAAATCACGGCATAGCTCAACACGTTCTGTACGTATTGACGGGTTTCATCAAAAGGAATTGTTTCAACCCATATATCAATGGGTAAGCTACCTCTTTGCTTTATCCACTGAGAGACTCGGTAAGGTCCCGCGTTATAAGCTGCCGTTGCATAGACACGGTTTTGATGATGTTTCTTGTACATCTGAGCCAAGTAAGCGCTGCCTAGAGTGATATTGGTCTCTGGATTGACCAATTGGTAGCTTCCTTTGTAGTTCAGTTTGATATTTTTTGCCGTTTGCTGTGCCGTTCGTGGCATTAATTGCATTAACCCCACCGCACCTGCGGGTGACCGTACATCGGCTTTGAAAGCACTCTCTTGTCGAGCAATGGCGTAAACCCATTGGTCATCAATGTTAAATTCATTCGCTTTGGCAGTGATTTTATCTTTGTAGGGTGCAGGAAAGCGTAGCTCTAGGTCATCCCAGTGACGTGAACTAATTGCTCCAGTAATACCCTGGCTTTCCCAACCCCAACGCTGGGCCAGTAAGCCTGCATGGTAGTGTTGGTCTTTTGTGAAAGTGCGACTAACACGCCACCACTCAACTCGTGCATTGGATAAATCATCGTGAAAATATAATTCGCGAGCACGCGTTATCGCAGGTAAATTTTCTAGCATGTCGAGAGTGGTTTGGTTAATCGGTTTGGTGAGGTGGTTTAGCTGGTATTGCAAACCGATATGCTGGGCTGCCAGAAAGCCATAAAAGTTACGGTTTTTTGCGACATCAGCAAAAATAGCCTGAGCCTGTTGTGCTTCACCCGTAACGAGTAAATAACGTGCTTCCCAATATTTCCATCGATCTTTATTTTTCAGGGAAAGAGGTAGTTTTTTAATAAGATCGCCAGTGGCATCCCAATCATGTTGGCTTAATTGAAAACGTAGCTGCCATTCTAGCAAATGCTCATCACTGTGGTTGGGGTCGATTTGAGCGAGCCACTCTTCGCTTTTGGGGTGATAGCTTTTTAATAAATATAAGCCTAGTCGTCTGACAACTTGCGCTTTTTGCGTATCTGTAAGCAACAGCTTCCCTTGGTATTGTTGCCAAAGCTTAATAGAAAGTTCGGGTTGTTTGCGGATTAATCGTTTGATTAATAAAGCAATCAGTTCGCTGTTTCTTTCATAGGTGGGTTCGAGAGATTGTTTGGCTAAAAGAGAGGGGTTGCGGAGTAGACTAACTGCCTGTTTGGCTGCCTTTTGCTTTTCGGCTGAATTGATAAAACGAGTGAGGTAATTAGCCAGTGTTGATTGGTTGTTTAAAATGGCCATCCAAAAGCGCTGCCAAGCAACCGCTTCTGTGGCGTTGCCTGCTTTAATCCATTGCGCAAAAAGCGGGTCGCAACTTTTGGGTTGAGATTTGCCGACTAACCATAGTGCTTCGGCTTGTTGAAAGGCTTTGTCTTTTTTGCCTGTTTGCAACAGTCCCCAGGCACGTTGGCAGTTGAGTGATGCTGAACTGGTGTGCTCTGGGAAGTTTTGAAGGAAACTATTCCAGCGTTTTTGTTTTGCAAGGTAACGAAGCCAACGAATCTGTAATCGTCTGGCCACCGGTGTGTCTTTATGTGCTTGATAGAAAGCATCAAACTCAGTTTGTTTAATGCTAGCGAGATTGCGTGCTAATTGCTCAAAATGAAGATAGGGATATAAAGGGTAGTCTTGGATGGAGTCGCTTAGTTGATCAAAAGCGGTATATTGTCGATTTTTAAGGGCTTTTTGTGCGTTACCGTAGATTTCACGTTGTTTTTCTAGAGTTGCTTGCGCATTTTTTTCTTCATTAGAGAGGGCTGTCGCAACACTTGAAAAAGACAGAAAAAACGCGATAAGCACCCATAAAACAGAGCCTTTCGCTGTTCGGACGGAGTGGTGATTGTGACTTTTCCAGATACAAAGACCCACAGTGGCCACGCTTTTTTTCTCCTTATTGATTTAACGGCGGCGAATTACAGATAGAATAGCGCGCTCAGTATTGAATAGCATGTGAAGATTTCTATGGCTCTTATCCGTTTGGATCAAATTTCCCTCGCTTTTGGCGATAACCCTTTGTTAGATCATGTGGACTGGGTTGTACATCCTAATCAGCGTATTGCCCTTATTGGCCGTAACGGCGCGGGTAAGTCCACCCTAATGAAGCTGCTTAGCGAGCAGATAAAAGCTGACAGCGGCGAGCTGTGGTTTAAATCAGGCCTAAAAATCGCCATGCTTGCGCAAGAGCTACCTCCAGCTGACAACCAGACGGTGACAAAGTTCGTTACCTCTGGCATGGAGGGTGTGCAGCAACTTTTAGAAGACTATGAGCGTATTGCGCAAGCAGACACCACGCCTACAAACCTACAAAGAATGGATGATTTGCTGCATAAGATTGAGGCAGTGGACGGTTGGTCTTTGCCGCAAAAAGTAGAGCAGGTGTTGTCTCGTTTGAATTTGCCAGGTGACAAGTTGATGTCAGAGCTGTCGGGTGGTTGGCGTCGTCGTGTGGCTTTGGCGCAAGCTTTAGTCATGGAACCTGATGTTTTGCTTTTAGATGAGCCAACGAACCATTTAGACATCACAACAATCCAGTGGCTAGAGCAACAGGTGTTGGATTACAAAGGGACTACTATCTTCATTACTCACGACCGCTCATTCCTACAAAACTTAGCTAACGTTATTGTCGAGCTGGATCGTGGCAACTTATCGAGCTGGGAAGGTAACTACCAAGGCTTTTTAAATTACCGTGAGCAAGCAATGATTGAAGAAGAAAGGCACAACGCTCTCTTTGATAAGCGCTTAGCACAGGAAGAAGTGTGGATAAGACAAGGAATTAAGGCGCGCCGTACCCGAAACGAAGGGCGAGTTCGTGCTCTGAAAGCAATGCGGGAGGAGCGCTCTGAGCGTCGTGAACGTCAAGGGAAGGCAAGTTTCGGTGTCGAGGGTGGAAACCAGTCAGGTAAGCGCGTAAGCCACCTAGAGGCGGTTAGCTTCAGTCACGGTGATGAGTGTTTGATTAATGATTTAACCTTTACTTTGTTACGCGGTGACAAAGTAGGACTCATTGGCCCGAACGGTGTGGGTAAAAGTACATTCTTAAAAGTGTTGCTTGGTGAATTACAAGCCGATAGCGGAAAAGTAGATTTGGGCACTAATCTAGATATTGCCTATTTTGATCAGTTTCGTGAACAGCTGGATCCCGAGAAAACCGTTATTGATAGTGTTGCTGAAGGTCGTGAACAAATTACGATTAATGGACGTCAACGTCATCTCATTGGTTATTTGGGCGACTTCCTGTTCCCGCCAGCACGTACGCGAGTCAAAGTTAAATCATTGTCGGGTGGGGAAAGAAATCGTCTGATGTTAGCTATTTTATTCAGCAAGCCTGCCAACTTGCTAGTAATGGATGAGCCAACAAATGATCTTGATTTAGAAACATTAGAGTTGCTTGAGGAAATCCTGACTGAGTTTGAAGGCACTTTATTGCTTGTGAGTCACGACCGTGCTTTCTTGGATAATGTTGTTACCGGTACGTTAGTGTTTGAGGGCAAGGGAAAAATTCAGGAGTATGTGGGTGGCTATGAAGACTGGATTCGTCAGGGTGGTTCTTTTCAGAAGTCGGTCGCACCTCAACAGAAATCAGTTACGCCTAGAGCGACAAATGAAAAAGCTGTGACGGCTGCGGAACCACAAAAAACGGTTAAGCTGAGTTACAAACTTCAGCGTGAACTTGAAAGTTTACCGAAAGAAATTAAAGCGCTAGAAGCAAAAATAGAGTCGATGCAGTTAGAAACCAGTGGCGATGGGTTTTATCAGCAAGATCACGCGGTTGTCACTGAACGATTGGCTGAGTTGCAGCAAATAGAGTCAACCTTGGAAACGACTATCGAGCGTTGGATGGAACTCGAAGAAATGCAGCAGGGTAACGGTTAGTCCGTTACCCTTACGGCCAAGACATCACATTTGGCACCATGTAAAACGCCGTCTGCGGTTGAACCCAAGAGCACTGCAAGTCCGTGACGTCCGTGACTACCAAGAATAATCAAATCCACTTTGGTTTCTTCAGCAATACGGTGGATCTCTGATTCGGTGTGCCCTGTGACAACATGGATGTCTTTAATGGGATGATTAAGCTCATTGGCAAAGTTTGTTAATCGATCCGAGGCATGGTCATCAAGCTGATTTTGAATTGAGGTAAGGTCTAGCGGGACATCACCACCGTAAGCAAAGCTCAGGGGTTCTATGACATTGATTAACGACAATGATGCACCATGAGCTTTAGCAATCTGAACGGCTTTTAAGGCAACTTCGTAAGCTTCGCTGGATAAATCTACGGCGGCTAAAATATTTTTATAAATCATGAGACTACCCTCTGATTTTAAATAAGTAAGTTAACGTTAAAAACTTCTTTTATACGATTAAGTATAGAACATAGGCGGCTATATGAACTGGGTCATCATTGCTTTGATTGTATTATCCTTAATTGGTTCTATGTTATGGATGATGCCGTCACCAAGGCAGCGAATGCAGGCGCAAATGCGTCAAAAAGCCATGACATCTGGGATGCGAGTACAAATGGTGAAACTCAAATGTCCACGAGCGACTGGCGAGGCTGAACCTGAAGAACGGGACATGATAGCTTACCGGCTACCTCGTCATAATTTAAGCCAATCGGAACGTCACTCTTTCAATGCTTGGCAGTTATTTAAACTCAATACGTTGGCTACGGCAGGTTTACCTGAAGGCTGGAGTTGGGGTAGAGGTGAGGGTCAGCAGGACAGAAATCTGACGTTGATACTTCAAGTGTTGGGCGACCTGCCTGAGGGGAGTTTTTCGCTAGAGTCCAGTGCTGACTCAGTGTCATTATACTGGACTGAGCATGGAGGTGAGGCTTTTGTTTCCTCCATTAAAGATCTTTTAAATCAACTTATTGAAGCTAAAGTTTGATAAGTTAGATTATTGTGTGAAGAGGAACACGTTGTGAAACAGGAAAGCAAGCAGCAGCCCAATGAAATCCCCTTAGGCATATATCGCCACTATAAAGGGAATGATTACGAAGTTCTGGGTGTTGCTCGTCATTCAGAGACAGAAGAGTGGATGGTTATTTACAAAACACTGTATGGTGATTTTTCAATGTGGGTAAGGCCGTTGACAATGTTTTTAGAAACAGTTGAACAAGAGGGAAAGGTTATCCCTCGCTTTCGTTATCTTGATTCTGTTGGTGCGGGAGCTACCGTTGCAGGCGTTTGAGCTTCGACTTTTGTGACAACTGATTCGTAAGCGTTTTTGATCGCTGTTTTTCTATTGTCGCTTTCAGGGATTTTTGTCATTAAGCTCTTCAAGGTGCGCAGATGTGTTTTTGCCACAATTTTCTTTTCTTGGGCAATAAGCCCATTGCACAAGGCGATCAAACCTTCTGCATCAAATAGCACTTTGGTAATTGCAAGATCAGCCGTAAAGGTCTTTAGCTGGTCTTCGGTTATTTGTTTTTTATTGTGCAACATTCGCAGAATGGTCATTGACTTGTTAGTCGCAACTTGGACTTGTTGGTTGTTGATTGGATTAGCATCAGGTGCCATATTGGCGCCGTTTGTTTTTGCTTGCAGACGTTGCATTAATTCTGGATTGGCAGCGAGTTGAGCCATTTCGTCGATAAGCTCTGACGCATAGTTTTCGATGAGCTGCGTAATATTAGGCGAACATTGCGTTTGTTTTAACACGCCTAGACATTCAAGTAAGTCGGGAACCATCCCCTGAATTTTTTTGATTTGTAGTCTACGCTTTTTGGCGGCCTCTTCACGTTTGTACATACTATAGTTAATCGCCAGTGCCGAAACTAATACGGCAAGTAGCGCGAGGATGATAAGAACTTGGTTTTCTGTACTCATTGGAGACCAAATTGCAGTAGCTGTTGGGGCGATTTTACCGCGTGTTTTAGTCAGTGATAAACCGTCTTTTTAAGCTAGATTGTAAATAATTGTAGTGAATGTTCCCTTGACCGATCGGGAGCGAGGCCTTATATATGTCGCTCGCGCATCCAACATTCCACCATTTAACTAATTTTTGAGCATACTCATATTATGGGAAAAGCCTTAGTCATCGTCGAATCACCAGCGAAAGCCAAGACGATTAATAAGTATCTCGGCAATGACTATGTCGTTAAATCAAGTGTAGGTCATATTCGTGACCTGCCTACCAGTGGTGGATCTAAACCCGTTGATGCAAAGGCCAGAGCCAAGGCTGCTGCAGCGACGCGTAAACTGTCTCCTGAAGCTAAAGCCAAGCAGAAAAAAGAAAAAGCGAAAACACAGCTGGTAAGCCGGATGGGTGTAGACCCAGAGAAAGGTTGGCAAGCAGCATATGAAGTGCTCCCTGGCAAAGAAAAAGTTGTTGATGAATTAAAGCGTCTTGCCAAAAATGCTGATCACATTTATCTCGCAACGGATTTGGATCGCGAGGGAGAGGCCATTGCATGGCACTTGAAAGAAGCGATCGGTGGCGATGATAGCCGCTTTAAACGAGTGGTTTTCAACGAAATTACTAAAAATGCAATTACCCAGGCGTTTTCTGAGCCGGGTGAATTGGACATGAATCATGTCAACGCTCAACAGGCGCGTCGATTTTTGGACCGTGTTGTCGGTTATATGGTCTCACCATTGCTGTGGGCCAAATTAGCACGAGGTCTTTCTGCTGGACGAGTGCAATCAGTTGCAGTGCGCTTGATTGTCGAAAGGGAACGTGAAATTCGTGCTTTCGTCCCTGAAGAGTTTTGGCAAGTTGATGCTGATTTAAAGACAAAAGATAAACAGCAAGTGCGTTTTGAAGTGATGCGTGAGGCCGGTAAAGAGTTCCGCCCGTTAAGTGAATCGCAAACTAACGATGCTTTAGCTAAATTGAAAAGTGCTGATTTTGCGGTTGCTAATCGCGAAGATAAACCAACCTCAAGCCGTCCCAATGCGCCGTTTATCACATCAACGCTTCAGCAGGCTGCTAGTACTCGCCTAAGCTTTGGTGTTAAGAAAACCATGATGCTAGCCCAGCGGTTGTACGAAGCGGGCCATATTACTTACATGCGAACAGACTCCACTAATTTGAGTGATGAGGCTGTCTCTAACTGTCGTGATTTTATTGATCAAAACTTCGGCAAAGATTACCTACCTGAAAACCCTAATCGTTATAGTAGTAAAGACGGCGCACAAGAGGCGCACGAAGCCGTTCGTCCTTCTAACGTGCAAGTGCGTTCAACGCAGCTGACCGACATGGAGAGGGATGCACAGCGCCTTTATGAGCTAATATGGCAGCAGTTTGTTGCTTGCCAGATGACACCAGCAAAATTCACGAGTACCCGGATAGATGTGAAAGCGGGTGACTTTGAGCTTCGCACTCGTGGTCGCATCTTGCGTTTTGATGGTTTTTTGAAAGTGGCGACAGCGACAAATCGAAAAGATGATGACGTCATCTTGCCTGATATTCAGTGTGGTGATGTATTGAGTTTAGAAGAACTTCATCCGTCACAGCATTTCACCAAACCTGCGGCTCGTTACTCTGAAGCGTCGCTGGTTCGTGAGCTAGAAAAACAAGGTATTGGTCGTCCGTCTACCTATGCATCGATTATCTCTACGATTCAAGACCGAGGTTATGTTCGTGTAGTTAACCGCCGCTTTTATGCAGAAAAAATGGGCGACATCGTAACCTCTCGTTTAACCGAAAGCTTTTCGGAGCTGATGGATTTCGGCTTTACCGCGAAGATGGAAGAAGCGTTAGATGATATTGCTCAGTCCAAACAAGACTGGAAAGCGCTGTTAGATAGCTTCTACAAAGATTTTTCAGCACAGCTAGAAAAGGCTGAAGCGGCAGAAGATGGCATGCGCCCTAATACGCCAACAGAAACTAATATTGCATGTAAGGCTTGCGGGCGTCCGATGATGATTCGTACCGCAAGCACAGGGGTTTTCTTGGGTTGTTCCGGTTATGCATTACCACCTAAAGAGCGTTGTAAGGAAACCATCAACTTAGTTGACGGTGATGAAGTTATTAGTGTCGATGCGGATGATGAAGCGGAATCACGCCTATTGATTCAAAAGCGTCGCTGCTCAATTTGCGATACAGCTATGGATAGCTACTTAATTGATGAGCATCGCAAACTTCATGTCTGTGGTAATAACCCCGAATGTACAGGATTTGAAGTAGAAGAAGGCCATTTCAAAATCAAGGGCTATGAAGGGCCGGTACTTGAGTGTGATAAGTGCGGCGCTGAAATGCAGCTAAAAACCGGCCGCTTTGGTAAGTATTTTGGTTGCACCTCTGATACCTGTAAAAATACGCGTAAGTTATTGCGTAACGGTGAAGCAGCACCACCAAAAATGGACCCAGTGCCGATGCCAGAGTTAGCGTGTGAGAAAGTGGAAGATCACTATATTCTCAGAGATGGTGCATCAGGGCTGTTTCTTGCTGCTAGCCAATTTCCGAAGAATCGTGAAACCCGAGCGCCCTTGGTGTCCGAGTTACTTCCGCATAAGTCAGAGATTGATCCTAAATATGGATTTCTCATGACGGCACCTATTGAGGATGATGATGGTAATCCTACTATCGTCAGATATAGCCGAAAAACGAAAGAACAGTACGTGATGACCGAGGTCGACAAAAAAGCGACAGGTTGGCGTGCGTTCTATGACAACGGCAAATGGGTAGCAGAGGCTAAGGCTGCCAGCAAGCCAAAAGCGAAGGCCGGTGCGAAATCGAAGACGGCGAGCAAAGCAAAAAAGAAATAAGCGTATTTGTTCGTCGGTTTGGCTTCGCTCAATACGTGCGTTGTTTTTCTGTATTATTAAAGGTGTCTAATGGCCGGTTCACAAGCGTCGTTAACTAATCGCAAGCTTGGTTATGCACGTACACAGCTAAATAGCCTAAACAACGCTCAACAGCTTTCCCCTCCCGATTTTAATGCGGCATCTTGCGCTTTAGAAGCAGGTTTGGTGTTTGTCTCACATGCTTATATGTCCTTACTCGCAGAAATTGCCGATGCCTACAATCACAAAGGGCTCCCGATTTCGACATTGGGTGAGCTTACCGCTGCATTGGATGAAAGAGGGCTTGCACCGTCGGAGTTAATTCTTTTAGAACGATTGGAGAGTACAGATAGCTGGTTATCTAGTGTAATTCAGTCTCGAGCGTTGCTTCACTCGGTTGCCGATAAAGATTTATTCAGATTAAACCCTAATCTAGCTATGGATAGCGAGATTAGCACCAATGCGATTCAGTTGGTGGATGCTAACGATGAGCAAAGCTGGGAAGATAAATTAGCAATAAGCATCGCCGAGATGACGGCGCTTGTAGATACTATTCGTGAATCTATTAGTGAGTATTAGCCATACATGAGGCAAAAAAAAGCCGACAACAGTGTCGGCTTGAAAATGTCGGCTTGAATCGAGTCACTAATCAGTGACTCATCTTTCTAGGGG
>JBLXCH010000072.1:0-16277 GCA_048265065.1 Motiliproteus sp.
ACGGGAAAGCAATGCAGCACACCAAGACTATCCATTTATTCGATCCCCGGCGCCCTTTCCTGAGATCGTAAGAACTATGTACTTGAAATAAGCACGCAACGTTAGGTGTTGAAGCATTCGTTGGTCGGTTACTGCCAAGAGTTCGGGAGTAGACATGTCAATCTCGCTAATTTGCGCGAGCCCGGTGATTCCTGGCCGCACTTTGAAAACCTCCCGCAGCGCCCTCTCGCGGGTAAGCTCGTCCTGATTGAACAGTCCTGGCCTTGGCCCGACGAGGCTCATCTCGCCTTTGAGCACGTTCCACAATTGCGGCAATTCATCAAGCTTGGTTCTGCGAAGGAAATGACCGAATCTGGTGATTGAGGACTTGCTCGCGAGATGAGTAGCGACCGAGGCGGTATCCCGCCGCATTGTTCGAAATTTCCACAGCGTAAAAGGCTTTTGATTGCGCCCCACTCTGACCTGCCTAAAAAGGGGTGAGCCGGTATCGAGGAGGCCGATGAATGTAAGCAGCAGCAAAAGCGGCGCGCCAAGAATCAGCCCCACGGCTGACAAAAAAACATCGAATAGCCGAATCACTGCTGGTCCCTCTTGGACATGTGGGTCTCGAAGCACCGACGAAGACCTTGGTCAACGTTATAGGGCGGGTCCCATTCGAGCAGCTCGCGCGTTTTGGTGATATCCGCTTGCAATGAGCCTAGAAGACGATGTGCCAAGGCTTTTTTGCCAACCAAGGTGGCGCCAACGTGCAACAAACCGGCCGGAACGCTGATCAACCGACACGGCCGGCCGCGGGCAACCGCAAGCATTTGCAACAGTTCCGCCGTAGAAAGGTCGTCGCCATCGCTTGCCAGGAAGACTCGGTTTGCTGCAGCCGGGTGCTCAATGCAACGAGTAATCAGCGATACCAGATTGTCGATGCCAACGAGCGAACGCTTGTTTTTGACAGCACCAAGCGGCAGCGGAATGCCAGTCTCGACCAGCTTGGCCAAGGTCGAAAAATTGCCCTTTACACCCGGACCGTATATCAGCGGCGGGCGGACAATCACGACTTCCATACCGGTTGCCGAAGCGAGCTTCATTAATGCCTGTTCAGCCTCCAATTTGGACACTCCGTAGGCGTCAGTCGGCCCTGGTGTATCGTCAGCCAGAAAAGGCCTGCCCGGTGGAGTGCCCTCGCCGTTTACCTTGATCGAACTGATAAAAACAAAGCGCCTTACTCCAGCGGCAACTGCCTCACGAGCCACAGTAAGGGTACCGGCGACATTCACCTGTCGATACAGAGCTAAATCATCAACGGAACCGCACATCATATGGACCCGAGCAGCGGTATGAACCACAACGTCAATCTCCTGAGCGGCGCGACGCCACGCCTGGGGATCGTCGATATCACGGATCGGGAGATAACGCGCACCGCCAACCGAAGCGACGGGCTGACGTGCCGCAGCAACGACCTGATGGCCCTCTCGGCAAAACGATTCGAGGAGCGCCTTGCCAACAAAGCCGTTGGCGCCGGTCAAGAGAATTTGCAAAGGTCACCTCGCCCGTCAGAGCAGTTCGCGATAAAGCGTGGCATACGAGGAAACCATCGAGTCTGCCGTAAACAGTTGCACAAAGCGCTCCCGTGCACGACGCCCCATCTGAGCAGCCATATCGGGTTGCTCCCAGAGCGAACGCATCGCCTGTGCAAGGGCGGCTGGGTCAGCTGGCGGCACTACCAGCCCGGTCTCTCCTGCCACGTTGATAAAGGTCGTACCGGTACCTATTTCGCACGAGATCATCGGCTTGCTAAACATAGCGCCTTCCAGGAGAGAGATACCAAAGGCCTCTGAGCGCAAATGGGAAGGGAAGACCAAGCCGTAGCAAAGCGAAAGCAAGGCTACCTTGTCCTCGTCAGGCAACCCGCCTAAGAACCGGATACCCGTGAGCCCGTACCGCTGCGAAAGCGCCTTTAGCTCCGCCTCCTCGGCACCGGTGCCAACCACTACCACGGGAAAAGAACTTAAGCGCAGCGCCTCAAGCAGAACCGCAAGGCCCTTGTAGTAACGCAGAGCACCGACAAAGAGAAAAAATCTCTCACCCACCTTCTTTCGCCAGTAGGCCAGCTTCTGGTCCGTCAGGCATGGGTACGTCGCCTCATCAAGGCCGATAGGGATGACCCGAACTTTATCCCGATAGCGCTGAAGTGTCTGGCTGCTTTCGACATAGTTCGGCGACGTAGCAACAATCCGGTCGACACGCTTGAGGAACTGGTGCATCAAAGGGCTGTAAAGACGTAACAGCGTCCTTTGCTTGACGATGTCCGAATGATAGGTGAGCACTGTTGGTTTGCGTACACGCGTCACGAAGTGCGCGAGATCCATGTAGGGCCATGGGAAGTGGTAATGAACAATATCCGCGTCTCCAGCCAGCTCCGCAAAATCGCGTAACGCCGAAACTGAAAATCCAGTCGACGCAACCTCGAAATCCAACTTGGAACGATGCACGATATGACTGGCATAGGGTTCACCCCGCGCACTACCCTGATGGCTAAGATAGAGCACTTCACCGGTATAACCGTGATTGACGCCTCCCTCAGCCAACTGAAAGATCACTTGCTCGATCCCGCCCATGGTCTGCGGATAGTATGTTTTGAAAAAATGCAGAACCTTAGGCATCTAAGATAACCCCTACAACCAAGATTGCGATTTTTTGGCCTCTTCTAAAATATATTCCGCGATAGAGCTTGCACTATTATCCCAAGAGTAATTGCGCACTCGCTCCAATGCCTGTGTAGAGCAGTAAGAATAAAAAATCGGACTTTCGAGCAACTTCATTATACCGCGCCTTATGTCATCGCTAGACAGGGGATCTACCAATTCGGCGGCATCACCGGCCACCTCTGCTAATGCACCAGTAGCCGATGCAACCGCTGGAACACCAAACTGGAAAGCCTCAAGCAGAGGCAAGCCAAACCCCTCATAAAGAGACGGCATTAGCAACAGCGTAGCCCTTGAATAGACATAAGAAAGCTGCTTCTCAGACATAGCGCCAAGAATAATCACTTTATCTTGCAAACCGTAACGAGCCACTAACTTGGAAAGCGACACCCCCCAACCACGCCCTCCCACGACCAGCAATGGATATGTCAACTGAATGAAGCTGGGGAGGCCAGCATATGCCTCCAAGATGCGAGCAAGGTTTTTCCGTGGCTCAGGAGTACCAACAAACAGCAGAAAATAACGAGGCAAATCCATTGCAGCGGCTTTTTCTGATGTCATGACTGTCGTGCCACACGGAACAACCGCTACAAATGATTTCTTAGCCGGATAAAAGGCGGCAAGCTCATTATAAGTAGAGTGGGAAACACAAAAAATTTTATCTGCCCGCTCAATAGAGCTTGGCATCTGCAGCCGCTCGGCCCAGTAATTGAATAATCGCATGGTACCGGGAAAAAAACGCCAAGTAAAATCATGAACCGTAAGAAACGCTACAACATTTCGCTCAAGCGTTGCTGGGAGATGATGTCGTGGAGACCAGAAAAAAGCCACCTCATCCTTTCGCAATAGCTTAGGGAGCGCCACGTGGTACCAATACAATTCTTCTAGCGGCCCATTAGTATGAGCACAGCATATTTTAACACTCGAAACACTTAAGCATGAAAGCACCTCATCTGAGGGCCTCGTGGAGAAATACAAATACCAGACGAAGCCTTCCCGCCGCACCAATCGTCTGACAATCTCTAAAGTGTACCTCCCTATACCTCCGTGCGGTCTGGTAAGCGGCCGGCAATCTATACCAACCTTCATTTAGAATGCCCTACTATACCTCGATTCAAAATTTTATCTCTCAAAACCTTAAACGGCCGAAGCATCGTTGACCGCATAGTTAACTTCAGGCTTGCGAACCAAACAAAAAATATCCAGGCCTCAAACGGGCCACACAAACCATGCGCAATAACCGAGCGCCTATATTGAGACAAGCTCTTAATAAATTGTCTATCACTAACCCCCCCAAGCGACATGTTAGCTAAAACTGCATCCAGCTCTACAAAACTTAGCCCTGACACCATCGCTCGATGGCACCACTCACTATCCATGGCATGGGTGTAACGCTCATCATACAATCCAACACGCTCATATGCTAAGCGACTGACCACCATGGCGGGATGAAACAACCACATCCGATATTTCAGCGCACTTAATCTTGGTCGCCTTATATAGGCGTACCCGCTCTCATTATCAACATAGCTGACAGCACCATAAAAGACCCCCACCTCACTATTTTCCCGAACACCCTTCTCTATTTCCGCTAACGCGTTTACGTCCCAAGAGTCATCACTATTTAGAATAGCTATGAACGTTCCGCTAGAGTGAACAACCCCCCTATTGAACGCATCAGCGATCCCCTTGTCCTTGCCTGTTTCCCAGTAAGAGATACGCGACTCGCGCACACGTATCTCCTCCAGAGTCCCGTCAGTAGACCCGCCATCAATAACAACTATCTCTATATCTGAACGCCTAAGAGACAACACTTGGTCGATAGCCCTAACAAAACCCATACGATTATTAAGGACTGGGAAAATTACGCTTAACCAAGGTGTCATAGGTATTACTCGAGTAGGGATATTAGAACTTAGGCTCTGATAAGATCTTGATTATCGACAAACCATCGATAAGCATCATGTAGCCCAGCCTCGAGAGCAATAGTCGCTTCCCAGCCGAGCGCATTCAGCCGCCCGACATCCATGAGCTTACGTGGCGTACCATCCGGCTTACTCGAATCGAATATCAGTCGACCTTGGAAGCCGGTTACGCGGGCAACGGTTTCCGCCAGTTCTCGAATACTGCAATCTTGTCCGGTGCCGACATTAATATGTGAAAGCATTGGCGCGGCGTGGACGTTTAAGGATGCACTGTCCAACTCCATGACATGTACGCTGGCCGCCGCCATATCGTCCACATGCAGGAACTCGCGCATCGGAGTGCCGCTGCCCCAGATCACTACTTCCGCATCGCCGCGCAGCACCGCCTCGTGAAAGCGGCGCAGCAGCGCCGGAATCACGTGGCTGTTTTCCGGATGGAAGTTATCGTGTGGACCGTAAAGGTTGGTTGGCATAACGCTACGGTAGTCACGGCTATGCTGGCGATTGTAGCTCTCGCACAGCTTGATGCCGGCGATCTTAGCGATTGCGTAGGGCTCGTTGGTAGACTCGAGGATGCCTGTAAGCAGCGCCTCCTCCCTCATCGGCTGCTGCGCATGCTTGGGGTAAATGCACGACGAGCCAAGGAACAGCAGCTTCTGCACGTCGCTAGAGTGCGCTGCGTGAATGACATTGGCCTCGATCATCAGGTTCTCGTAGATAAAGTCGGCCGGGTAACAGTTGTTGGCATGGATGCCTCCAACCTTCGCGGCCGCCAGATAGACCTGATCTATCTTATTCGCCTGGAAGTATGTCTGCACCGCCGCCTGATCGACCAGATTCAGCTCATTACGACCAGCGGTGAGGATGTGAGCGTAGCCCAGCGCCTGCAGGCGGCGGACGATGGCCGAGCCAACCATGCCACGATGTCCGGCAACAAAGACGGTCTGGTTCAGATTGCGCGCCATGCTCAGTTCTCCATCGATACCGGTACATCGTGACCATGCTGCTTGAGCAGGGCATGACGCCGCGCGACCTTGAGATCCTCACTGACCATCTCAGCGCACATTTCTTGCACGGTAATCTCAGGTACCCAACCGAGCTTCTGCTTGGCCTTAGTCGGGTCGCCCAGCAGGGTTTCCACCTCGGCGGGACGGAAGTAGCGCGGATCGACGCGAACTATCACATCACCCCGTTTGAGGGCTGGAGCCTTGTCCCCCTCAATGTGATCGACGATAGCAACCTCATCCAAGCCTTGACCTTCGAACTTCAGGGTGACACCCAGCTCGGCGGCCGACCATGTAATGAATTCGCGCACCGAGTATTGCACGCCGGTGGCAATCACGAAATCATCCGGCTGCTCCTGCTGAAGCATCATCCACTGCATGCGGACGTAGTCCTTCGCGTGCCCCCAGTCACGCAGCGCATCCATATTGCCCATGTACAGGCACTGATCGAGGCCCTGAGCAATGTTGGCCAGCCCACGGGTGATCTTGCGGGTCACGAAGGTTTCACCGCGGCGAGGCGACTCATGATTAAACAGGATCCCGTTGCAGGCATACATGCCATAGGCCTCACGGTAATTAACGGTGATCCAGTAGGCATACAGCTTGGCCACTGCGTAGGGCGAGCGCGGGTAGAAAGGGGTAGTTTCCTTCTGGGGAATTTCCTGCACCAAGCCGTATAGTTCGGAGGTGGAAGCCTGATAGAAACGGGTCCTCTTCTCCAGCCCCAGCAGACGAATTGCCTCAAGGATGCGCAGTGTTCCCATGGCATCCACGTCAGCGGTGTATTCGGGCGACTCGAAACTCACTGCCACATGCGATTGCGCACCGAGGTTGTACACCTCGTCCGGCTGCACCTCCTGAAGAATGCGAGTGAGATTGGACGAGTCGGACAGGTCGCCATAGTGCAGCACAAAGTTCTGCCGCTCCACATGCGGATCCTGATAAATGTGATCAACCCGCTGGGTATTGAATGAAGAAGCACGACGCTTGATGCCATGAACTTCATAGCCCTTTTCCAGCAAAAACTCTGCGAGATAGGAGCCGTCTTGCCCAGTAATACCAGTTATGAGTGCTTTTTTTCTAACCGTCATCTCAAAATCCTAAAATAGTTTCCTAAAAGCAAAATTTTAACCAAATATAGCTCTACCCTTCAAAACCCCTGTCAGACTCAACTATATAAATCGGCCGACCTTTTACTTCATCATAAATTCGCCCTACGTATTCGCCGACTATCCCTATAAAAATCAGCTGAACGCCACCAAAAAAAAGGACTGCCGTCATCAGTGATGCATAGCCCTTGACTGGATTCCCAAACAAAAGAGTTCCTAGAACCAACACAACAGCATACGACAAGCCCACAAGCGCAGCAAAGAGCCCTAAATAGGTAGCAATTTTTAATGGAGCAGTGCTAAATGAAGTAATACCCTCAATAGCAAAGTTCCATAGCTTCCAATAGTTCCATTTGGTTACTCCGGCAGCACGTGACATACGTCGATATGTCACTGTTGTCGTAGGGAATCCCACCCAAGAAAATAATCCCTTCATGAACCTTCTTCGCTCACGGAGACTAGTTATGGAGTCACAAGCCCGCCGCGATATGAGTCGAAAATCTCCAACATCTGGTGGAACCGGGCTTTCCGATATGGAGTTCATTAGCATGTAGAACCACCGAGCGGTAAACCGCTTCATCAGTGCATCAGAACTCCTACACGCCCTGACCGCATTGACTATATCGAACCCATTCAGCCAGGCATCGACAAGCTCAGGAATAACCGAAGGCGGGTCCTGCATATCTGCATCAACCGGAATCACCGCATCACCAGACGAGTAATCCAACGCAGCCGTCAGAGCGCTTTCTTTTCCGAAGTTACGAGATAAATTAACTATTTTTATACGTTGGTCTGCAGCATTCCATCGCACAAGGATATCTAGAGTTCCATCCTTACTACCATCATTAACACAAACAATTTCCCAAGCGACAGGCAAAGCATCCAGTATTGGAATTATCGCATTGAAAAATATATCTGCGACCTCTTCCTCGTTGTACATGGGTACTAGAATAGAAATCATCTTACTCTGCACGCCCGACCTCCTTTCCACCAAGAACGTGCCTTGAGAGGAAAAAATTAATAAGAAATACCACGCCGACTGAAACTAGCTTTACCAATTCAACGCCCAGCAACGGTGAAAGCCAGTACATAATTCCACTACCGGCGACAAGCCCAAGGGTCGAACATACGAAAAAAGCCGCAAAAGAGGACCAATTTGTATCGGACAAGCTCCCCGACTTGAAAGTCCAAAGGAAGTTCATGAAATAGCTATTGACCACGGCTGCTAGATACGAAATCGCATTGGCAGCTACCGCCCCAAACCCCAGAAAATAGACTAGTGAGAAAAATATCGCGAAGTCAATTGAGGTATTGATAGCCCCAACAATACCGAAGCGCAGCAGCACTATCCTATTACCGATAGTCATTGCAAAGATTCACAAATTGGCGAGGAAATACTGAAAGCTCGCAGTTTGAGGGTGCGAGTGTCGCCCGGAACATGTTCAAGCCCGCCGTCAGCCATGAGAGTCATAATCTTGGGGGTGGAGCCCGACGACTTGTAGTCAAATCGAATCCGCTGGCGTCCTTTCAGATCGTATATTGCAGCTGCACCATCTAGTGCAATACGCAATGAAAGCGGATCTTGGCCCGCAATCAGGGGCTCCGCATCGAGATAAATAGAGCAAACGCCAGGGCCCGCTTGGTTTACCAAAATATCCGCACGCTCTCCCATCCATCTGAACACCTCGTCACCTTGGCGTTCTAGTGCATACCATCCCTGCCCTAACAGCGCAGCGGGAGGAACTACAGACGCATCGAAAAGATCATGCCTGGCTTTCTTATCAGTAATATCTTGCTCATACTCATTCAAAGCTCGCAAAAAAAACACATCATATCCAGGGACGATAGCCGACGAGGGCGATGGCTGAACCTCAAAAAGATCCCATCCAAGCCAGAGCGGCCCGACATCCTTATGAACACCTCCCAAGTGACGCAGTGCGACAGGAGCCTTACGCGTAAACGACTCCGGAGTCTTGGAATGCATGCTAAGCCCACGTGTTTTCAATCGCGAGTACCAGGCCGAACCGGTTTGAACCAAAAGCAAATCTCCAACACGGAGATGATCATGACTCCAAGCGTTTTCATTTAATTCACCAGAAAAATAAAACGCTTCCTTATCCCCTAAGCGCCAGATCGAAGTCCCGGTTTTATATTCAGGCTGACCAAGCAGATGCGTAAGCATATTTTGACTGGGAGCCACGCCTGCACTGGCAGAAAACCTAGCGAGATTCTGTTTATCAGCAAAGGCAGGCTCCCAAAAATTATAAATTAATACCGCATCAGCAGGTTCACGCGCGGCGTCAATGAAAAATTCGAGTCGCTCACCAATTTCCGCACTTTGCGGACTGTCAAATGGGAGAACAATGCGCTTATGCAGAAACTCTGGCTGCGACAAATACAGCGCCAATTCGTCCTTAAGCGCGTCAAAAACGAAGACGCTTCCTCCCACCAGTAGGCGAAAAACAAAATACCCACCCCATACTAGTGCAACTGCAGTAAGCGTGATTTTTTTCACCATACCATTTCTAAAGATTAGCGGCCCAATCCACCAGCCTGTCATCGGAAGCAGCGCCGCAACAATAAAGTGCGCAGGCAACAGATAATAGTCCAGCGGCCAGCGCCAGACTATTATGCCCGCAACGTACGCGAGAAGAGAAAAGGACAGAAAGGTCAACGCGATCCTGAAAGCGCCATCCGGGCCCGGGAGCCTAGGCATAGCCGCACGACACACCCAATAGCACGCGCTCAAAATACCTAGAAGCAGCTCCGGCGACGATTTAAAATAATAAATTGCGTTGTTTAGAATCAGCTCGAGCGAAACGGTATAGCTCACATATCGGTAACTCATCGGCGGCGCCAGCCACTTGAAGAGTAAAAAATACATCGCAACAACAAGCAACTGCACTAAAGATGCTTTCAACAAATAACCAAAAGACTCATCCTTTGGCCAGAACAGCGTTGCGCAACACAAGGTTGCAAACAGGGCGGCTGCCAGGAAAAGCCCAGTCTCCTTTGAAAACAGCAGAAAAACTCCGAGTAAAAATTGAAGCACCAGAAAACTGGCGCGAAGCCACTCGCGCTCTCGCTTGAAGTGAAAAACCGATAGAAACAAACAAGACACAAGCGCAAAGAACGCAGTAACTCTCGGCTCAACTTTATCCAGCGTATAGAAGCTCTCAAAGAAGGAAGAAGAAGAGCAAAATAAAAAAACAGAAAAAGCAGCCAGCGTTGATGACCGGGTATACCGGTAGGATAAAAAAAACAACGCTCCCGAAATCACACTCAAAAGCGCTGTTTGCATGACATAAAAAGCGCGCGCTGAGTCGGGCACCAATGCATAGACTACGATCGACAGTCCGTGAAAGGCAGGATTCCATCGGCCATCCTCAAGTGGCGCGAGTAGTTTCATCGACTCGGGAAAAGTAGCGAGGAAGCGCTTCGGATACTCTATTAACTGTCCTGCATCACTAAATAGCCCGTAGTGCGGCCATAGCAGCACCGGAAGCATCATGAAAATAGGAAAAAGCAGTGAGGCGGCCAGAAGCGCCTTATTGCGTGGATGCATATTGACTAACCTCACCAGTCAAGCAGAACTGCCATTAACACACCCCAAATGGGTGACGGGCTGTGCTAGCGTCACTTTATTAGCCAGTGGCTATAGAACAGCTAAAAAAGAATCAAGAAAATCAGGCAGATCCGTCCTGCAACCGTTTTTTCACCCTCCACTTAAGGTCAACCAGAACATGCTTCACTAAAAATCGAAAAAGGGCCTTCTTTACGGTCTTTTGATCGGGCAGGAAGCCAAGCTCACGTTGCCGCAGCTTATCCATCTCTTGATAACCAACCGCACTTATGACAGCAGAGGTCTTTTGGCTTTCGTGAATCCGGAAGGCGCCCAGAAATCTAGGGATGTGCGCAAAGCAAGCGCCTGCATTCTTGAAGCGCAGGATTAAATCCCAATCCATGGCGAACCGGAACGACTCGTCAATATGTCCTCCGGTTTTCTCCCAGATCGAACGCCGCCAGAACATGGTCTCCTGAGGCACGAAATCGGCCCAACGCAACACTTCAGAATCATGGCCGGGCAGTATCCAACGTCCGATTTCAAGGTCGTTCTCATCAACCATGAGCCGATTACCATATACGACGTCGACATGCGGGTTGCGCTCAAAGAACTCTGCAACTAAGTGTAACGCTCCTGGCAGCAGCAGGTCGTCTGAGTTGAGCCACGCCATTATCTCACCCGTAGCATGTTGGAATCCCCGATTGATAGCCTGAGACTGCCCGTTATCAGGCTCGGAAATCCATCCATCCAAGCGGTCATCGTAGGTCTTCAGCACATCCACCGTGTTGTCACTAGAACAACCATCCTGCACGAAATACTCTAGGTTAGGATATTTTTGACTCAATACACTATCGATGGTTCGCCCAATATAACTACCCTGATTGAAAGAGGGAGTGACAATTGAAACTCTCGGAACCCGCCCAATACCTGCGCAACTCCCAAGGAAAGGCTCCATCGGCCGCGGCGAATACTGAACAAGAACTCCCAGGCGCGGCTTAAATATCCGGTATATCTTTACCAAAACCCTAACTAATGGCCTCAGGAAGCCAAACAATCGCAGCACCACTTCGCGATCCTGAGCATCCCGATTCATCTGTTGCAACAGTACATCTTTTTCTTTGAGTTGAGCAGAAATAGTGAGTATAGCGACCTCTTGGTCTTGAATAACACGTTCCTTCTCCTCAAGCTGACTCAGAAACGTTCCAGACTGTTTTAGACAATTTGCTGCGTCTAACCAGTCTATTCCGTTAGCTTGAGCAAAGGAGACCATAGCATCGCGAGCGAGCAATGGATAAAATACAATTACATCATTGACGACCATCACTTCATGGTGAGCGCTCAACTCCTGCAAACTCCCAAGAATCTCCTGAAGTGAAGGCCACTGAGATATTTCATGGGGAGCCAAAGGCGGGGCCAGAAACAGTCTTGCATCATCGATGACAATAACGGACTCACTATTGAGGGATTCAATTGCTGCAAGCTCTTCCAGCAGAGGACACTGGGACATCAGCCCTGCCGTATTTTCCGCCTCGCACCAGTGCGCATCAAGCCAATAGAGCACACTTTTGTGTCTTAAACTCGGCACAAGATCTTTAAGAATTGAAGATGAATCCCCTAGCAGGGTATTCACTTGCGGCTTATCTTTGAATTTCTCTGCTGCAGACCGCCATAACTTCTCCGACATTTCGATAGAAAATATCCTCTCGAAATCGCCCGCAAATTGCTCGATTGTTGCACCCTTAAAGGTACCGGTCTCTACGAGCGTACCTATGCCCAAAACTTTTCTCAGTCCGCTTACCAGCTTGGGATCCAGCGAGAAGCTTATCGCCCCCATATAAACCACCTTACTCCACAATAACGAAAGTTCGCGGGCAGAAGTATTGATTACCTAAATGCCAAACCCGCTCAGGAATTTCTCTTTTCTTTATCACTCTTGCTGGAATACCAGCAACGATACTGCCAGCCGGCACATCCCTTGTAACAACAGCTCCAGCCGCAATTATACAATTATCGCCTATCGTCAATGGGCCTACTACACGGGCGCCGTTTCCGATCCAACACCCGTTTCCTATAACGAGCGGACCAGAAAAGGGTTCGAAATTACTCGTATTATGCCCACCATTGGTAAGTGAAACTTCGGCCGCAAACATGCAGAACTTACCAATCCGTATCTCATTGTAACTCCAGAACTTTGCGCCTATGCCAATTGCGGCATAGTCTTCTACATAGATATTCTCTTCGAGCCCCGTCAAACACTCGAAACCGCGATCGATTGCCACACCATTGTGAGCAATGTTCAAGCCAGCACGCCTCAACCAGACGGACTTAGCCTCCCAAAGTTTATAATCATGTCGCGTTGGCGTAACCAAGTCTGCAATGTATTTACATGACTTCCGATACCAAGTTTTTTTTCTAGAAAATTAGGTATAAAATTACTCGAGCAGCTTTAATCTTGAAGTCGCCCGCATACCAAACATACCAAAAAAGGGAGGCACTTCATTAGCGTAATTCCAAGTGATCCTTAGAGGTCCGAGCCAGCCACTCTCTTCGATCAATTCACCGACATTAGCGCCTTCTTCAGCAACTGAAAGATAGATGCAGTACGTATATTCTCCACCTTCCATCAAGCAATCAAACTCGATAATCGAGGAAAGATTAGCTTGCGGATTGGAAAACTGAGGGAAAGGAGTATCTAAGTTTAGCGTACCCACGGCTGTCACTATCTGACCATGCTTATTTTGCAAGTGAACCGTCACATGAACAGGCACTTTTTCAAAAAGCTGGAAGGCAGTGTGGAATGCGACTTTCTCGCCGATTTGGAAGCTATCACGCGGCAAGCCATTGGAGTCAAGTACCTCCACGCTCCGGATGGCGGCCAGCGAACGACTTCTAGGACAATCACCAGCTTCACTTACTTTGGGACCACTCATAGACTCCATATACATGCGTATGGCGGTGAGCTTTTCGCCGAAATATCGTAGACGCCCGCCTTCTAGAAAAATGCCTTTGTCGCAAATATCTCTTACCGCCGCCATATCGTGGGAAACAAAAATCAGCGTCACCCCTTTTCGGGTGAGATCCCTGATATAGGAAAGACATTTCTGCTGAAAAAATATATCTCCAACACCGAGAGCTTCGTCAATAATCAAAATATCAGGCTCACACAGTACCTGAACGGCGAAAGCCAGCCGCAGCAGCATTCCGCTTGAATAAGTTTTAACAGGGCGCTCAATAGCATCGCCAATATCGGCAAAGTCCTTGATTTCGCCAAAGCGCGTACGAATATCCTCTTTCTTCAGCCCAAGGAGGAGTCCGTTCAGATATACATTTTCCCGCCCCGTATACTCCGGGTTAAATCCACTTCCAAGTTCTAATAGGGCGCACACTCTACCCTCTACCTCCACCGTCCCCGAATTTGGAGATAACGTGCCAGCTATAATCTGAAGCAAAGTACTTTTTCCGCTGCCGTTTTTACCGATTAAAGCTACCGCCTCTCCTCTTTCAATCTCGAAGCTAACGTCATCCAAGACTTTCACCGCATCAATAAGAGGCAGACTAGGCATGAAAACGTTTGCCAACCTTCGCACCTTGCCAGCGGAGCCGGAGTACTGCTTGGAGACCCTCGTTAAACGAATCACACTATCGTTCATTACACCATATCTCCAAAATGAGACTTGGCACGACTGAAGAACTTATATGCAGCCAAAGAAAAAACTAACACGACTAAAAAATAAGTGGTCAGGATAGAAAAATCCGGTGCATTGCCATCTAAAAGAACAATCCGTAATTGTTCAATCGGCACAGTCAAAGGATTGACCAGAAGTGCGCCCCTTAGCCAATTTGGTGCTTGATCAACACTATAAAAAATAGGCGACAGGAACAGCAGAGCCTGGGCAAGCATCGCTACTAACTGAATAACATCTCTTGCAAACACAGCCAAGGCAGCCAAAATCCAAGAGACACCTAAAAACAAGGGAATCAGTGGCAAAAGCACCAACAGCCCATACATCGCAGAATTATTAACAAATCCATTGCATATAAAGAAAATAACAATCCAAACAAAGATCCCAATCACGATATTTGACAGAGCGACCATGACACTGACAACCGGAAGAAACTCAAGCGGAAAAACAATCTTCTTGACAAAATTTGGATTTCCCACCACAAGCAATACGGATTTATTAGCGATTTCGGAAAAAGCGTTATATACAACCAAACCTGCAAACAGCCATAGAGCGTAGTCAGCTGTTCCCGCCGCCTGCGCTCCTCTACTCTGAAGAATCAAGCCAAACGTCAAGGTATACACACTCAGCGTTAGCAGCGGCTGCAGTAAAGCCCACAGACTACCCGCGACTGAGCCTTTATACTTTGCCGAGAATTCTCTTTTGGCCAACTCTTGGATGAGGTCACGGTGTTGCCAAAGACGCAAGATCAATGGGGCCTCCTATAGAACGGTGTGATCATGGCAAACTCTCATAACGCCCGGCCCTAGTTTCGCCCATATAAATCATCAAATCGAACGATATCGTCCTCACCAAGATAGTCACCACTTTGCACCTCAATTAAAACTAACTCGATGACGCCCGGATTTTCCAATCGGTGCTTATGCCCGGCCCGAATAAAGGTGGACTCGTTGGTATCAAGCAGCAACTCGCGTTCATCGTTGATAACCCGCGCCATGCCGCTGACCACAATCCAGTGCTCACTGCGGTGATGATGCATCTGCAGGGATAGAGAAGCGCCAGGCTTTACCACGATACGCTTGATCTTGAAGCGCTCACCCTCCTCCAACGTGGTGTACGTTCCCCATGGCCGGTGCACGGTGCGATGCAGGAGGTGGGCATCGTGGCCGGTTCGCTTCAACTGGGTGACGATGTGCTTGACGTCTTGTGCGTGATCCTTGTGAGCCACCAGAACGGCGTCCGGCGTATCCACAACGATCAGATTCTGTACGCCCACCAGCGCAGTAAGACGCTCGGGACTAAGCACATAGTTGTTTCGAGCGCCATGAACCAACACTTCCCCTTCTAGGCGGTTGCCGCTGTTGTCAGCAGCGGTAAGCTCACCCATCGCATTCCAGGAGCCGATATCACTCCAGCCAATATCACAGGGCACCGTGGCTACGGCCTGAGAGCGCTCCATCAATGCATAGTCGACTGAAATATCAGGAACCGCGGCGAAGCGTTCGGCATCGAGGCGGAGACAGCGGTGATTACCGCTGGTGCTCAGGCGAGACTGTTCGAGCGCGACGCGCACTGCCTCGAGCACATCAGCAGCATGCTTTTGCAACTCATCCAGCAAGCTGCCGACCTGGAAACAGAACATGCCGGAATTCCAGAAATAATTACCCGCCGCCAGGTACTCCTGTGCAGTGGCCAGGTTCGGTTTTTCAACGAAGCGCGCGACCTTGAGTCCCTCTCCCAGCGAAGCCTGGTTGTCAGCTTCGATGTAGCCGAAGCCGGTTTCCGGATACTCAGGTCTGATGCCGAAGGTTACCAACCAGCCTTTTGCCGCCAGGGCCTGAGCTTTTCGAACCGCTTCGGAGAAAGCCAAGTGATCGGCTATAAGATGGTCCGCCGCCAGCACAAGCATATGGACATCTGGGCCATGGGCATCTTCCAACTGGACTGCTGCGGCCGCTACTGCCGCCGCAGTGTTCCGGCCGAAAGGCTCAAGAATGAAGCTCTGGGGGATATCGGTGTAGCCGGCCTGCCCGTATTCGTCCTCAGTCTTGAAGAACAATTCCTGATTGGTAACCGTCATGACCTCTACGACACCCGGGAGGGAGGCGGCTCGTACGAAGGTCTTGTGAAGCAGGTTCTGGCCATCCGGCAGAGGCATGAAAGGCTTGGGATGTGCCTCGCGCGATACGGGCCAGAGCCGGCTGCCAACGCCACCGGACATGATTACGGGTATCAGCTTCATTCTTTCAATCCTATTCAACAGCCTGCCGCATTAGCGGCAGAGATGATCCG
>JBLXCH010000073.1:0-16232 GCA_048265065.1 Motiliproteus sp.
GTCGGGCAATGCCTTTAACTCTATTGTGCAGTTAGAGCATGAGCACGGTAAACCGCGGAATCCCTTTATTAATGCAGGTGCAATCGCCGTGGTTGACGCCATCATGATGGGGCATGAACCTAAGGAAACATTGGCGGAAATTCTTAGTTTTGTGCGCGAACTTGCTAATGATCAAAGTATCGGGATTGACGAAAAGGTTGCGCGCTCGGAGCTCGCTACCGGCGATAGGAATGCATCCTTAGCTCATTTTATGGCGTCTTTCGGCCGTTTGGACAACCCTGTTGATAAGGTCTTAGGCACTTATTTTCATCACTGCTCGATTTCGATGAATACGCAGCAACTAGCCACAGCAGGCTTATTTCTTGTCTCCGACGGAATGCATGGAAATTCAGGCGCTCAAGTTGTGTCGTCACGTCGGGCGCGAAGGATTAATTCATTGATGCTGTTGTGCGGCCATTATGATGGCTCAGGTGAATTTGCCTTTCGGGTCGGTTTACCCGGTAAAAGCGGTGTTGGCGGCGGGATTTTAGCAGTTGCCCCCGGGAAGGCTTCTATCGCTGTTTGGTCTCCAGGGTTAGACGGCATCGGTAATAGCTTGCTAGGTACAGAGGCCCTAGAGATGTTAGTGCGAAAGACCGGTTGGTCGGTGTTTGGTGATTAACTTTTCGATGAATATGGGCGCGTTAATACTGCTTATTAGTAAGTAGGGCCGAATCAATCTGCTTGATTATTAACCGCTGAATCACTACTATTCGCCACGAGTCTTGTCGGGGTTTCCGTATTTTGCTGTTGCATAATAGGGGATGAGAATAACCCGCCGAACCTGATCCGGTTCATACCGGCGTAGGAAACAAGCTGCCTGCCATCTTTGGTATCTATTTTTGTCGTGTGCTCTTTTGCGCACTACAAATGCCTGTTTATCGGTCCACAAGACATCCTAAACGTTGAATGCTAAACGCACTGACTACGCGTCAGGGGAGATGTCGAATAATGCAAAAAGATAATGATAATCGTCAGTTGAGCGAAGAAGCTCAGGTTGATGCTGCTTCCATCCAGCCGTTTACCGGCTCCAAAAAAGTTTATATTGAAGGTAGTCGTCCTGATATTCGCGTACCGTTTCGCGAAATTTCATTGGATGATACACCAACCGATTTTGGTGGCGAGAAGAACGAACCTGTCTTGGTTTATGATACTTCAGGCCCTTACACCGACCCTGACGTGAATGTCGATGTGCGTAAAGGTTTGGCGCCATTACGTGAGCAGTGGATTATTGAGCGGAACGATACTGAGTTGTTAGCGGGTATTACCTCTGAATATGGTCTAGAGCGTGAAGCGGACGAAAGCTTGCAGCATTTGCGCTTTGATCTACAGCGTAAGCCACGTCGTGCATTGGCGGGTAAAAACGTTTCTCAGCTTCACTATGCGCGCCAGGGGATTATCACGCCGGAGATGGAATACATCGCCATTCGTGAAAACATGAAGTTGATCGAGGCGAAAGATAACCTGCAGCTGAATGATCAGCATGCTGGTCAGAGCTTTGGTGCGAACATCCCTGAAGAAATCACCCCTGAATTTGTGCGTTCAGAGGTGGAACGTGGTCGCGCGATTATTCCGGCTAACATCAACCACCCTGAACTAGAGCCAATGATCATCGGTCGTAACTTCCTCGTGAAGATTAACGGCAATATTGGTAACTCGGCGCTGGGTTCTTCAATTGAAGAAGAAGTGGCGAAGATGACATGGGGAACTCGTTGGGGTTCTGATACGGTAATGGATTTATCCACAGGTAAGAATATTCACGAAACCCGTGAGTGGATTATCCGTAATTCCCACGTGCCAATCGGTACTGTACCGATCTATCAAGCGCTTGAAAAAGTAAACGGTGTTGCTGAAGATCTAACTTGGGAAGTGTTCCGTGATACGTTGATCGAACAGGCAGAGCAGGGTGTTGATTACTTCACCATCCATGCCGGTGTATTGCTGCGTTATGTACCAATGACCGCTAAGCGTGTGACGGGTATTGTTTCTCGCGGTGGTTCTATCATGGCGAAATGGTGCTTAGCACATCACAAAGAAAACTTTCTTTACACTCACTTCGAAGAGATCTGTGAAATTTGTAAAGCCTATGACGTGTCTTTCTCTTTAGGTGATGGCTTGCGTCCAGGTTCGATTGCCGATGCCAATGACGAAGCACAGTTCGGTGAGCTAGAAACTCTTGGTGAATTAACCAAGATCGCGTGGAAGCACGACGTTCAGTGCATGATTGAAGGTCCAGGTCACGTGCCAATGCACATGATCAAAGAGAATATGGACAAGCAGTTGAAGGAGTGTCATGAAGCCCCTTTCTACACGCTTGGCCCACTGACCACGGATATCGCGCCTGGCTATGACCATATTACGTCAGGTATCGGTGCTGCCATGATCGGTTGGTACGGCTGTGCCATGCTTTGTTATGTAACGCCTAAAGAGCACTTAGGCTTGCCGAACAAAGATGATGTAAAGACCGGTATCATTACTTACAAACTAGCGGCTCATGCTGCTGACTTGGCGAAAGGTCATCCGGGTGCACAAATTCGTGATAATGCGTTGTCAAAAGCGCGTTTCGAATTCCGCTGGGAAGATCAGTTCAATCTCGGTCTTGACCCGGATACTGCCCGTGAATTCCACGATGAAACCTTGCCGAAAGAGTCTGCGAAAGTAGCTCATTTCTGTTCAATGTGTGGGCCGAAGTTCTGTTCAATGAAAATTAGCCAAGAAGTCCGTGACTTGGATGATAACCAGATTGCCGCGATCAACATTGAAGTTGAAAAAGGCATGCAGGAAAAATCAAAAGAGTTCAAAGAAACGGGTAGCGAGATTTACCATAAAGTGTAAATGTATCGTTAAGGAAAAAGCCCCTCAATGAGGGGCTTTTTTATGGCTGAAAAACTGGCATGGTGGAGAGTGCATCGTCAATTGCACTTACTTCATCGGCGTACTGTGCAGATTCGATGTTGGTGTAATGCTGTTCGAAATCGGCGATGGATAAGCCTTCTTTTAAGTGAGTAAGCGGTGGTAATAAGCCTTTCTCAATACCTAAAACAATCTTGTATTGGAACTCTCGTGCAGTGTGTGGGTTTGTTGTGGCTAAGCTTGCGAACTTGATACCTGCGCGGTCCGCAGCTAAATCGACAAAGCTAAAACCACTTCCTTCCGTGTTGCTATCAAGTAACTCCTTAAATTCACCGACAGTAAAGCTAGCTCCTTGGTCGGATAGCAGCTGTAGAGTTGATGAATAAACAAAGTGCAGTCGGAGATCTTTTCGACCAGACAGCGTGACATTAATGGGCTGTAGGTGTGCTTTGTAGTCCTTAGGGGCGATTGTTCCAATAAACTTTTCAAAGTGATAACTGCCTAAGTATACGCCGAGTGCAAAAAGTGCAGAGCGATTGTGTTCTACAGCGTTGTCGTCTGTTGATTTTCTTTGCACCTCCATAAATAACGGTTGGATGATTTGTTCTAGCTCGACGTGCTCACCGCGAGAAAACTGTTTTTCGATGGTGAGCAAGTGAGTGAAGTAATAACGAGTCAGCGCCGTTTCAGAGAAAAGATTTAGGTCGCCGCTAAGCCCTTTTAAACGATAACTTAACTGATTTAGTTTGCTTCTTATATCGCGAGGTGGGTCAAGAATGAAGACGGCTTGATCTCGTTGAATATGGACCTGAATGACGCTGTTAACCATTTCTCGAACAGTGCTGTCTTTGAGTAACCCGTCAACGCTTGTAATGATCAGTTGCAGTAGCCAGTTTCCGGGGATCGATAATTTATCGATGTGTAGGCGACTGGCTGTCAACCCCTCTGTGGATGACGGGATGATTAGGGAAAAGCGAAGGTGGTCACCAAGCGGTGTCTTCGGTGTGTTGATGAAGAATTGGAGCGCTAAGCCATCGCTATTAACTTGTGCATGTGTAGATAATGGTTTCCATGCTTTGCTGATGAATTGCAGGCTGCTTCTAATTTCAGTCTCATGAGCATGGAATGAGCGAGGCTGCTCTTTGCTAAGCAAAGTAGTGGTTAAGCGGCGAAGCAGCGTTTCTGTTGCTTTAGCGGAGCTGGCATTTAATACCGTCTGTTGATGGGGTATCGGTTCATTGCTAAAGGCTATAAAGAGTAAAGTAGCGCTCGTGATGAGCAATAAAAGGGCTAGAGCCGCTAGCCCTTTTAGAAGGTAACCGAATATTTTTGTCATGAAGTTAACGGTTTTGATAAATGGTATGCACTTCTGCAGCGATTTTCTGAATACCTTCCTTTACCTGCGCTTCGTCTTGGGAGTACGTGACGCGAATACATTCTTGACGATGTTGCCATTCGTCAGGAATACCAGGAAAGAAATAATGGCCTGAAACCACTAAGACACCACGTTCTTTGAGGCGTTCATAAAGTTCTAGGCTGGTAATTGGTAAATCTTTGAACCACAACCATAAGAACATGGCACCCTCTGGTTTATGGATAAAATATGGCAGATCCCCAAGGTATTGGTTGAACCACTTAACGGCTTGCTCCGCTTTATGCTGGTAGAAAGGTCGTACATGCTGGTTGCTTATAGTCAGTATTTCGCCCGTATCGACGAGTTCTTTTGCTAACATCGGGCCGAAGCTGCCAGTGGATAGGTTAATGATTGCGTTGATGCTGGAGAGCGCTTTGATGATAGCTTCTTGTGCAACTACGATACCTGTACGTGCGGCGGGAATGCCGAATTTTGATAGGCTTAAGCAGGCGACGCAGTTCTCATTCCACCAGGGTGTGGCTTCGGTAAAAATAAGGTTGGGAAACGGCATGCCGTAGGCACCATCAATTATGAGCGGAATGTCGTGGGCTTTAGCTAAAGCGTCAAGTCGGTTGATTTCATCGTCAGTGATGACGTTGCCCGTCGGGTTGGTTGGGCGTGATACGCAAATAGCGCCGGTTTCATCAGTAATGCTGATTTCATCAAAGTCGACACGGTACTTGAATAGGTGCTCATCCAATATGTCGATTTGAGGGCGTGCTGCGGTAAAAAAGTGCTTGGCAAGGCCCAAGTCAGCATAGCCGATATATTCAGGGGCTAACGGTAATTGGATTTTACGGTGCTGGTTATCATCGAACTCACCAGCAAAAAGGTTGAACAGCATAAAAAAGCTTGATTGGCTGCCGTTCGTTAACGCGATATTTTCTCTCGTGATATCCCAGCCGAGTTGGTTTCTTAACAGTTTGACAATGCTGTCGATAAAATCTTTCTCGCCTTGGGGGGGATCATAAATGCCAATCAGGCGACGGAATGATTTTGGGTCATCGACAATTCGCTGTAGACGTTCTTTGAGTAGCTGCTCTACTTCGGGTATGTGTCCGGGGTTGCCGCCGCCCATCATAATGAGTGGTTGATCAGAGGCTAGCGCATTACCAAGGTCATCCATTAATGAAAGAATGCCAGAGTTGCTTGTAAATTTCTGACCAAAACGTGAAAGTTGCATGCTGTATTCCCAAAACAGAAAGCGGCGGCTCAGAAAACTGAGACGGGCAAAGACCGAGCGTGGCCTATTACTTAGTGTAAGTCTTATTGTAGTTGTTGGCAGGTCATTCTAGGTAGTTTGTTGTTGCAGGTTGTTTGTTATCGATGGCCTGCTTTTGGTAGTTTGTTGCTGTTGAGCAATATTGTTGATCAATATCGTTGTCGGTTTCGTTGCTGTTAGTCGTTAGTCGTTAGTCTATCGCTGCGTTTTATCGTTGCCAATCGCCCAAGTAGAGATAATTCGATTTAATGGAAGCAAAGCAAAAGGATCTCAAACAGCGTGCCTTTAGATTACTCGCTCGTCGTGAATACAGTCGCGGGGAGCTAGCACAACTATTGGGTGAGCATGTTGAATCGGTGAGTCAGCTTAACGAATTGTTGGAGTGGTTGGCCGCAGAAAACTACCAAAGCGACGCGCGCTTCGCTGAAAGTTTTATTCGCGCACGAATCAGCCAAGGTAAAGGTCTAGTTAGAATACGAAATGAACTTCAGCAGCGAGGCGTTGCCAATTTACTTATAGATGAAAAACTAACGGTTGCTGAGGTCGATTGGTTTGCTCTTGCTAGGCAGCAACGAGTTAAAAAGTTTGGTGATGGAGTGATTTCTGATGCAAAGTTGAAGGCGAAGTCTATGCGCTTTTTGCTGTATCGGGGGTTTACTCAAGAACAGTGTCGATATGCTATAGAAGAGGTAGAATAATTACCCCTAAATATAAAATGTCAAAAATTACGTCAGCTCAGGTTCCACGTGGTTTTCGCGTTGCTACAACCCATGTATACTATCCCGCTTTTAAACAAGTGTACGGTTAATAATTTTCATCAATCATTCTTTATAAGATAAGTTTGTTAGTGATATTGTTGGCGCTAACTTGTTGATTAATATTTGCTATTTACTGAGTTTTCTTTGTCTATGAAACACATGAACAGTGCAGCTATTCGGCAGACGTTTCTGGATTACTTCGCCCAGCAAGGGCATGAAGTTGTATCCAGTAGCCCTTTGGTGCCAGGTAACGACCCGACGTTACTGTTTACCAACGCCGGAATGGTTCAGTTCAAAGACGTGTTTTTGGGCAGTGATCAGCGCAGCTATTCACGTGCAACCACATCGCAACGTTGTGTCCGAGCAGGTGGTAAGCACAATGACTTAGAGAATGTGGGTTATACCGCGCGTCATCACACCTTTTTTGAAATGTTGGGTAACTTCAGCTTCGGTGATTACTTTAAACCTGAAGCCATTCGGTTTGCTTGGGAGCTACTGACATCGGACGACTGGTTTGGCATTCCTAAAGATAAGCTGACAGTGACTGTCTACCAAGATGATGATGAAGCCTTTGCCATTTGGCGCGACCAGATAGGCGTTCCTGCTGAGCGAATTATTCGTATTGGTGATAAAGGCGGGCGATACAATTCAGACAATTTCTGGGCCATGGGAGATACGGGTCCTTGCGGTCCATGTACCGAGATTTTTTATGATCATGGTGCAGATATTTGGGGTGGTCCACCGGGAACCCCTGAAGAAGACGGCGATCGCTTTATTGAAATCTGGAATATCGTCTTTATGCAATATAACCGTTCATCAGACGGTGAGATGAATCCATTACCAAAGCCTTCTGTTGATACTGGTATGGGTCTAGAACGTATCGCTGCTGTTTTGCAGCATGTGCATAGTAACTATGAGATCGACCTGTTCCAAAATTTGTTAGATGCCACCGCCAAAGTAGTTGGCACTGATGATCTGGACAATAAGTCTTTACGGGTTATCGCCGACCACATTCGTTCTTGTGCGTTTTTAGTGGTTGATGGTGTCTTGCCCTCTAACGAAGGTCGCGGTTATGTGTTGCGCCGTATTATGCGTCGAGCGATTCGTCACGGACATAAACTTGGTGCTGTCGGTGACTTCTTCTATAAACTGGTTGCACCTTTAGTTAAAGAAATGGGTGAAGCTTATCCTGAGCTGGCTTCTATTCAAGCACAAGTCGAAAAAGTGTTGTTAAAAGAAGAGCAGCAGTTTGCTAAAACCCTTGAACAAGGTATGCGGATTTTGGAGCAAGACCTTGATGCGTTGGCAGGGAAAGAAATTGCAGGTGAAACCATTTTTAAGCTTTATGACACCTATGGTTTCCCTGTTGATTTAACCGGCGATATTGCTCGTGAGCGAGAGCTGACGTTGGATATGGCAGGCTTTGAAAAATGTATGGAAGAACAGCGACAGCGTGCACGAGCTGCCGGTAGTTTCGATGTCGATTATAACGATGCAATAAACTTTGACACAGAAACCGTATTCCAAGGTTATCAATCTCTAGAGTCAACGGCGACCATCGCGTCCTTGTTGGCTGACGGTGCTGCGGTCAGTGGACTGGTTGCTGGAGCAACGGGAGTTGTCGTTACGGCTGAAACAGCTTTTTATGCAGAGTCTGGTGGTCAGGTTGGTGATGTAGGTGAGTTTATTGCCGCCAACGGTGCGCGTTTTGAAGTCACTGACACGACTAAGCAAGGCAAAACATTTTTACATCACGGTAAGGTTATCGAAGGTAGTTTAAGTGTAGGCGACACATTGACAATGTGCGTTGACGCAGAGCGCCGTCAAGCAACTGCGTTAAATCACTCGGCCACACACTTGTTACATGCTGCCCTCAGGGAAATTTTAGGTGATCATGTACAGCAGAAAGGCTCATTGGTCTCGGCGGATCGTTTACGTTTTGATTTTTCCCATTTCGAAGCGGTTACTGCAGAAGAGATCCAACGCCTAGAAACTCGCGTAAATGATCAAATACGCGCTAACTATGATGTTGCTACCGAACTGATGGATATCGACCAAGCAAAAGCCAATGGTGCGATGGCGCTTTTCGGTGAGAAATACGACGACCAAGTTCGTGTTGTGAGTATGGGCGATGCATCAATGGAGTTATGCGGTGGTACACACGTTTCACGTACCGGTGATATAGGCTTGTTTAAAATCGTTTCTGAGAGCGGTATTTCTGCAGGCGTTCGCCGTATTGAAGCGGTTACCGGCGCAGGTGCCCTTGCGTGGGTAAATGGCGCCGACAAACAATTAGGTCAAGTGGCTGCATTAGTCAAGGGTAGCCGTGAGTCGGTAGCGGAAAAAGTGACCGCACTGTTTGATCGCAATCGCCAGCTTGAAAAAGAGATTGAACAATTAAAAGGTAAGTTAGCAAGCTCAGCAGGCTCAGACCTTTTGTCAGAAGTTCAAGAGGTGGCAGGAGTTAAACTGCTAGCGGCTACCTTGGAGGGTGTAGACCCTAAAGCATTACGTGACACGCTGGACCAACTAAAGAACAAAATGGGTTCAGGTGTTGTCTTACTGGCGACAAGCCACGGCGATAAAGTCAGCTTGGCGGCTGGCGTAACGCCGGATCTTACCAAACGTTTTAAAGCAGGTGAGTTAATCAAACACGTTGCTGAACAAGTGGGTGGTAAAGGTGGTGGTCGACCCGATATGGCACAAGGCGGTGGTACCCAGCCTGATGCTCTTCCTCAAGCGATCAGTTCTATTCCTGCATGGGTTGAATCGAAAGCCTAGCATTCAGAAGTTGAGATAAACAAAGCATGGCGTTAATAGTGCAAAAATACGGCGGTACGTCCGTCGGAACTATTGAAAAAATCAAAGCAGTTGCCGAAAAGGTAAGTGGTTTTCGACAACGTGGCGACGACATCGTTGTTGTGGTTTCAGCAATGAGTGGTGAGACCAATCGTTTGATTGGCTTGGCGAAAGAGATTCAAAATCAGCCAACACCTCGAGAAATGGATGTTTTGGTCTCGACGGGTGAGCAAGTGACGATTGCGTTGCTATGTATGGCGTTGGAGCAGTTAGGCTGCCCAGCACGTTCATACACAGGTAACCAAGTGCGTATTCTTACCGATAGCTCGCATACGAAGGCACGAATTCAAGAAATTGATGATGCCAAAATGCGTTCTGACCTGCAGCAAGGCCGTGTAGTTGTTGTTGCTGGCTTCCAAGGTGTTGATGAACACGGCGATATCACTACGTTAGGTCGTGGTGGGTCTGATACGACTGGCGTTGCGTTAGCGGCTGCTCTGAAGGCTGATGAATGTCAAATTTATACCGATGTCGATGGTGTCTATACAACGGACCCTCGGGTTGTTGATTCTGCCCGTCGTATGGAGCAAATCACCTTCGAAGAAATGTTGGAAATGGCCAGTCTTGGCTCGAAAGTTTTGCAAATTCGTGCAGTTGAATTTGCGGGTAAATATAAGGTCCCACTAAGGGTCTTGCATAGTTTCCAGGATGGACCTGGAACCCTGATTACAGTTGAGGATGAGAGCACTGTGGAAAAACCAGTCATCTCCGGTATCGCGTTTAATCGTGATGAAGCTAAGTTAACGGTGGTACGCGTACCTGATTTACCGGGTGTAGCCTCCCGCATTCTCGGCCCAATCAGCGATGCCAATATTGAAATTGATATGATCGTTCAAAATGTCGCGGGTGATAACACCACCGACTTTACATTTACTGTACACCGTAATGAATATGAGAAAGCGGCTGAAATATTACAAACTGTTTGTGATGATTTAGGTGCGGTTGAAGTTATTGGTGATAGCAAAATTGCTAAGGTTTCTATCGTTGGTGTGGGCATGCGCTCACATGCTGGTGTGGCAAGCAAAATGTTTGCAGCTTTGGCAAAAGAAGCGATCAATATCCAACTGATTTCTACTTCAGAAATCAAAATCTCCGTCATCATTGATGAGAAGTATCTAGAGCTGGCTGTCCGCAGTTTACATAGTGCCTTTGATTTGGACGCTGACGACGTCATAACCGAAGCTTAGTGACTGAAGCTTGCATTCAGCTTAATTGATAAAATTGCTATTGCTTTTCTATTGCTGTCTATACTGATAGTGAATGCAGATAAAACGGCTTATAAGTCGGCTGTAGAGGAAAAGGATAGTTAAGGAGAACATTATGTTAATTCTTACTCGCCGCGTTGGTGAGACCCTAATGGTTGGTGATGATGTCACCGTGACTGTGTTAGGCGTAAAAGGCAATCAAGTACGCATTGGTGTTAATGCGCCTAAAGATGTGTCAGTGCACCGCGAAGAGATCTATCAGCGTATTCAGAAAGAGAAAGAAAATAATGACGAGTAAATCCGTTAAACATTGGATTTTGACTTTCTTTTAAATAGTCATTTGGGTAGTATACGCATCCGTTGTTGGTGAGCTGGCCGAGTGGCTGAAGGCGCGCCCCTGCTAAGGGCGTATAGGAGAAATCTTATCGAGGGTTCGAATCCCTCGCTCACCGCCATCGAATTATTACCAAGCATGATTTGTGCGCCCGTAGCTCAGCTGGATAGAGTACCTGGCTACGAACCAGGCGGTCAGAGGTTCGAATCCTCTCGGGCGCGCCATTTCTCGCGGTAATAAGTGATTTTGAGTAAGTGCTACATGTCATTGTTAAGCAATATAAATGCTAAACGATGTAAGTTCTAAGTAATAGAAGCTTTAAGTCATACAAGCTTTAAGTAACGCAAGTTTTAAACAATGTAACGCGCCCGTAGCTCAGCTGGATAGAGTACCTGGCTACGAACCAGGCGGTCAGAGGTTCGAATCCTCTCGGGCGCGCCATTTCCTCACCGAATAAACATCCCTGTTTTCATTATCCTTACTATTTACCAACCTCAAGCTCAGAAGCTTCTATTGTTGCGTCGTGCTCCGGTCCTTGGCGACGATTAATAAACAGTGAGTTACCCGCTTCAGATTTCGCTAAACGTTTCGCATCACTGGTTAGTCGAGCCACATCGTGATGAGTAGTGCAGCGGTTAGGATCTGGAATGGCGGCACCTACTGAAATGCTACAGATTGGCATAAAACAAGGGGTGCCATTACGGTCTTTGGCGTGGATGCCGCCAGCGTTTCTGTCTTTTTCTTCGTAGTAGTCCAAACAGCGTTCGGCAAAATGTTGTTGAATCGAGCGGCACCTAAACTCCCAATCGGTACTGCCAAATATCACCAGAAAATCATCGCCGCCAATATGGCAAAGCAAGTCGACTTGGTCGTCTGTACCCTGTTTTAAGCAGTCTGCTAGGCAAAGGATTAGTTGGTCGCCTTGGTCATAACCGTAGACGTCGTTGAAGGCTTTAAAGTGGTCTAAATCAAAATAACAGGCGGAAAAACTTAGCTTCTTTTGTAAGCGTAGGGTGATTTCTTCATTAGCAGGCACGCTACCAGGTAAAATTGTTAACGGATTAGCGTGACGAGCATTTCTAATTTGGTGCTCGGTAATTAGCTTGAGTAAATCCATTACACTGGCTGTGCCTAAGTACTTTCCCTGGCTGGTAATGATGAAATCAGACCGTGAAGAATTTGTGCTACTTTGAGTGATGCGATTACTAACGGTTTCTAACCCCGTTAGTTCTTCAAGCATCAGCGGGTGAGGGTCCATGTAAGCACTCACTGGTTTGCGCTCATGAAGCTCACGACCAAAAGGGTTTAAATACAGTTCTAGACAAGTAGTACGGCCAAGTAAGCCTAAAGGTTCATCATTCGAAACTACCGCAAGAGAATAGATATCTTCGTGCTTGCGGAAAATATTAACCGCTTCACCGAGTGAGCAGTCGGGATCGATGGGTGGGCGTAAACGCGCGATAGCTCCTAAATTCTGTTGATTATTGCCGGTTTCTAAAGCGCCGCGATTATTATTGAAGCGAAATAACTGTGAGTTTATTTCACGGGGAGGTAGCGCCGTGGGTCGCGAGAAGTAATAACCCTGTTGGATACGAATCCCCATATCATTAAGAATTCGATATTCTTCGATCCGCTCTATGCCTTCTGCAATCACCTGACACTTAATTGAACGTGCAACTTCCACAATAGAACGCACAAACTCTTGTTTAATGAGGGCGGTATCAATCCCTTCAATAAAATGCCGGTCAATTTTTACGTATTGAGGGCAAAGTTCTGACCAAGAGCGAAGCCCCGAATAGCCTGCGCCTAAGTCGTCCAAAGCCACTTCAAAGCCCATTTTTCGGTAATGGCTTGTCGCCTCTTTCATTAGCGCGTAATCATCGATAGGAAACTGCTCGGTAATTTCGATCACGATGCGGTCAGGGTCAAAACCAATCTGCTTGACCAAATCAAGCGTCATCCCTTCCCTGAAGTCTGGTTCTAATAAGGTAGAAGGCGTCACATTAAGGAACATTTTTCCTTCTAGTCCTAAATGTTTAAACCGGCGCATTGAAAGCTCACGGCAAAGTAGTTCCAGTTCAAGGATGCGCCCCAGTCTGTGGGCGGTTTTGAACAGGCTGCTAGGTGAGTGAAGCGGGCTGGAAGCTGGCCCTCTGATGAGTGCTTCGTAACCGTAAATAACACGCGTTTGTGTATTCACAATAGGCATGAATAAAGGCATTAGTAATTGCTGACTAATGATTTTGTCGAATTCGCGGGCAACATCTAGTTCAGTTGATGTGATCGGACTAACACTAGGATTTTGCTGGCTGAACGGCATAAACAACTCCGCTGTATAAGCCTTGATTTAGCGAAAGAGTCGCTAACTAAAGGATAATAAATGGGCTTAAATAATTTTCTGCGCATCATTCAACCGCAAAGATATTAATATTTCATGACATCGATGGGGTTTTGCTGATTGCCTTGACTCGTGTCAGGTGTTTCGATGCTGTTGTTTTTCCTGTCATTGAATTGTCATATTTTCGTCTTATCTTCACCACGTTTTTCTGTGGAGAAGGTCGATGAAAATTTCGATACTAACGCGCTTAAGTGCCGTTATGTTGTGTGTCGCTGTGCTCGGTGTTGCAGCCAGTGTTTTTTGGGGACTGCAAAAGCTAAAAGAGCCCTACTTATTAACTACATACTATTTTGAAACCACAGAAAAAATTTCAGTTAAAACTCGCCACTTGATCGATGTTTACCTAGGCAGCGGTGATGCGCAGGCGTTATCGATGGCGGCAAGCTTTATTGATACTGACCTGAGATCGTCTGTAGAAGCCTTGCCCATTGAGCTGCAAGAGGCATTAAGTCCTTCCATAGATGCACTAAAAGAAAGTCTAGAAGTTGATTTACGCGCCGCGGGTAAATTAGCACAAAATCCACAAACTTTGTTGCTACAGAATGAGCGCGAACTCTATGCCAGTTTAGATTCCCTAAAAGACTATATGAGTGAAGCGGGTGCTGCTGTTGATGGAGACTTGTTGCGTTCATATCGAAGGATACGCGACCAGTTAGTACAGCTCGTTAGTCTTCGTGCCTTGGTGCGTAGTGAGTACTTCTCCACCTTTAATCCATCATTCTTAGAAAGTCTTGAAACGTACAATCAGGATATTTCTGTGCTGACGGGCGAGTTGAAAGCGTTACCGTTGCTCGGTGTTCAAGCAGAAGAGGAAGTTGATGAATTTGCGGTGTTAATGGGGTTAGAACCGGATGTTGAAAAAACCGAAGAGGTTGATAAAGGCGAAGAAATTATTAGTGAAATCAATTATCTAGCTTCTCGTTATAGCCTAGAGTTAGATAATACCCTGGAAATGGTAGCGCAAGGTAATGCGGCTAAAAGTAAAGTAGCGGCGTTAATTGTTACTCTTGAAAACGAAGCACAAAAAGGCAAAACCTATATCGATGAAATGCGCAAAGACGTGCAAAGCCAAGTCATTCTTGGCGTAGTTGCCTTCTTGGGACTGCTGATTCTCGTTGGAAGTGCGTCTGTGCTACTGCAGTTTGCGGTGTTACGAGGTATTCGCAATGTCGCTAATTACATATTGATGATGAGTTCAGGAGATTTTTCAACGAGTCTGACGCAGAAAAGCGCTTTTCAAGAGCTGCTGTTGCTTTCTGACTCAGCCAATAAAATGCAGGGCTATTTGAAGAAACTCGTACAAGAAATACGTGGTGAAGTGGCAGTTGTGCAACAAGTTAGTCAGCAAATGGATCAATTAGCTGCGGAGAATGAAGCGACGAGTCATCAACAGAGTCAAGAGATTGGTGAAGTCTCAAGCTCTATGGATATCCAATTAAGTGCGTTTGAAGGTGTTGCTGAAAGTGCCCAAAGCGGATTTGATGCTGCAACAGCGGGGCGAGCTGCTGTACAGCATAGTACTGAAATGATGGGCCAGCTAGAAAGCAGTATTACTGAGTTGGCTGATGAAGTGAGTGACGGCGTGAAGATGATCACTAACCTGCAAGAAGATTCTCAAAATATAGAATCCGTGCTAAACGTCATCATGACGATTGCAGATCAAACTAATTTATTGGCGTTGAATGCGGCGATTGAGGCTGCCAGAGCAGGGGATCATGGGCGGGGTTTTGCAGTAGTTGCTGACGAAGTTCGCCAGCTTGCTCGACGAACTTCGGAGTCCACCACTGAAATTCATGGCATTATCGAAGGCTTGAAGTCCTCGTCTGGTTCAGTGGCTGCGGCAATGCTGGCGCAGCAGCAAAAAGCTGAGAAATCAGTGGAGCACTCGCAATCAGCGGTTGAGCGTTTGCAAGAAGTGGTGACAGCCATTGAAAAAATAAACGCGGTGAATAACCAAATAGCCTCCTCTACTGATGATCAGGTCAATTCAGTACAAGGGGTTCAGCAAGGGTTACACCGTTTGCAAAACAGTGCGGAGGAAGCTTCAACCCGTATGCAGGCGGCACGAGAGCAAAGTGAACAATTAGCGACGATTAGTAGCAGTCTGAATCAACTTGTAGCACGGTATAAAATTTAAAAAAACAACGCTCATTGCATCATTTTTGCTGTGGTCGTTGAGCATTCTGTATAATTGCATCCTGCACTGATTTGAGACCCGGATGTAATGAAATTTATCGTTAAACTGTTTCCTGAAATTACGATCAAAAGTAAGCCTGTACGTCGTCGTTTTATTCAACGACTGCAGTCAAATATCAAGACTATCTTGCAACGTATTGACGACTCAGTGAAGGTCAGTGGTCAGTGGGATAAAGTCATCGTTAATGCACGGCACAGTTCACCCGATCAAATTGAACAGATCATCTTTGCCCTTCAGTCTACGCCGGGGATCGCTCATTTTCTCAAAGTGGATGAGTTTCCCTTAGGCGACTTTCATGACATTTACGAACGCACAAAGGCTGCCTATGAAGCGCGTATTGCCGGTAAAACCTTTGTTGTGCGCGTTAAGCGTGCAGGACAGCATGACTTCACCTCGACAGAGGTAGAGCGCTATGTCGGCGGTGGTCTACGGCAGCATACCGAGGCTAAAGGCGTTGATCTAAGAAACCCTGACATTAAGGTGCAGCTAGAAATTAGAGACGCAAAGTTGTTTGTTGTGGATCAGCGGTACGATGGCATCGGCGGTTATCCGATGAGTAGCCAAGAGCCGGTATTGTCGCTCATATCTGGCGGCTTTGACTCCACGGTCTCCACCTACCTCACAATGAAGCGCGGTTGTAAGACCCACTTATTATTTTTTAATCTAGGCGGCGCCGCGCACGAAACAGGCGTTAAGCAAGTGAGTTACTACCTATGGCAGCGCTACTCCTCTTCGCATCGGGTAAAATTTATTACCGTTCCTTTTGAGGGTGTGGTGGAAGAAATTCTCACTAAAGTGCATCACTCACAAATGGGTGTTGTGCTAAAACGGATGATGATGAGAGCGGGGACTCAAGTTGCTGAGCGTATGAATCTTGCTGCCTTAGTGACAGGAGAATGCTTGGCACAGGTTTCTAGCCAAACGCTACCAAACCTGAAGATTATCGATGGAGT
>JBLXCH010000074.1:0-16144 GCA_048265065.1 Motiliproteus sp.
AACTCAACCAGTTAACCGAGGATGATGTCAGTTAACCCCCTGAGTTAAGTCGTTTGTTAAGTTGTTAAGGCTCTCAAAACACGACAAAAAGAGCGAACACCTGCGGGGCGCTTTACCCGTTGGCCGTAAAAGTCCAGGGAGGACCCGTAGGGCCTTTTGGAACATGTACTCGTTTCACAACTAGATATTATCGTGCACAACCATTAGCTTAGCCGTCTGTGTTCTCACCGAATGAAATGGTATGCAATGACCTGGAACTTAACTCCTGGAAGTCAAATCAGACGCACTCTTTTGCACGATGAGTATGGCGGCGGACGTCAAGGAGGAATTGGCCCTTGCCGAAAATCACCAAACGTTTTGATTTTCTCAGATGCAGCGGCCGGTGAGCAACACGGTTACTTTGACGGCTGGTTCGAAGATGGTTGCTTCCACTACACCGGTGAAGGCAAACGCGGCAACCAGGTCATGAATAAGGGAAATGCGGCCATTCTCAACCATTTGGGAGATAACCGCACGCTACGAGTATTTAAGGGCGTTCGAGGGATCGTCACCTACCTCGGTATCTTTGAGGTTGATGAGGATGTACCTTGGTATTGGTCAAAGGCACCTGAAACCAATGGCGGCCCCATTCGCGACGTCATCGTATTTCGACTACGCCCGGTCGAAGTCGCCAAAGAACTGGCTGAAGAAAAGTCGGCCACTTGGTCAGACATGGTTCGCCTGGTTCCAATTGAGGCTAACAACACTCAAACTGTTCGCATCGAACGGCCTGCTACGAGCTGGACAGCATCACGTGAGGAAAGCGCCTTGGTGCAAAGGTTTTCTGCATATATGGAAGCCCAAGGACACGCTGTTGCTCAACGTCATGTAATCAGAATTCCTAACAAGCCATCTTCCATTATGACGGATGTCTTTATTCAAGACATCAATATGCTTATCGAAGCAAAAGCTAGTTCAAGCCGGAACGACATTCGAATGGCGATTGGACAATTGCTCGACTATCGCCGCTATTGCGACTACCCCGACAGCGCCCTCCTGCTTCCAGATCGCCCCGACGATGATCTATTAGAGCTAATTCAACAACAAGGATTTGGCTGTTATTTTGAAACAGAAGATACCTTCGAACGGGTATAGCCATTGGATACGAAATGCCAGAGACCTTACTTTTATCAACTCGCCTTTTACCGTACTTTTCGGCTGTGTTTGCTTTTCTCGCTGGGTTGAAAGTGTTACGGGCCAGCAGAGTTATGTTACCGCCGCCGCCGGCAGTTAATGAAGAAGTTACTTCCCACAAAATCAATCAATTAATGCTGTACCTGAGCATCACGTCACGTTTGAATAAGCGGGCAGCAATTTATGCGATGATCTCTGCAGGAACGGCTTGGGTTGCCTGGATAACTTCTGCGGACAACATTCGCGATTTCCAGAATTTCTTTTCTTTGTTCTAAACTTCGATCCTCTCAAGGACGGCGGTTCGCTGCGTTGCCCCGCAACCGGCACGCCCTAACCGGTTAAAGCGCCCCGCCGTCCATGACAGCACCCAAAAAGAACGACCCGCCGGACGATGTCCAAGCGGGTCATGAGTTCAAAACAGGGAGAGAAAAAGATTGCATCACATGGCAGATCCTTCCGGTTTCGACTAAAAACAAGACATTCGCCCGCCCGATTCTGAAACGCAAACACCCCGCCTATTTCTAGGCAGGGCGCACGCAACAGCAATCGAGGCAAGAAAAAACGCCTGCCGGAAAATTCCGTACAGGCGCTTTTTTGTTCGGGGGTATCGTGTCAAATATCGCTGCGTAGGTCAAGACGCTTTTTCAAAAAATAAGCCCGTTGCCGCCCCAACCAACAACCACGGCTCCTTCGGGGGCATTTCGGACGTAAGGCGCCACGCCGACAACCCGCCCTGCTTGCCCGCCACATCCGCGACCAAATCCTGCATCAAGTGCAAGGCATGCCACCAAACCCGATATTCGGACCGGGCAACCCGAACCACATCGGAGGATTTACCCACCCGTTTGACGCGGCAACTTTCGCGGACGAGATTACGGTTCTTGTCGCGGGCCAGCTTTGGCAGGCCGGTTTGCGGATCAAGATCGGGTTCAAAGCGCAACTCACCATCCGCCACCCAATCGGGTCGAAAGCAGCTTTCCCCGTAAGACCGGACCAAACACGCTCCCTCGCTGCTATAGGTCATAACCTCGCGCCATGCATCCAAAACGATCAACGCATCGGGATGAACGTCATACCCCGAGCCCGACGCCCCGCCCCCGCCGATGCGTTCCCCGTAATTGACCGTGGTCTTGCTAAGCAACGCCAACACCGGGAAAATGCCCCGGTCCCGCCCATCCATAAGTGCCACCTTTTCCTGCCCAAACGCCCAATCCACAAGGCGTTCGATGCCGATGGGTTTTAACAGCTTTTCCTGATCCATTGCTTGCCTGCCTTTGCCGTCCCTACAAAGTCCTATGATTTGAAATTTCGACGGGACAAATTAGGGTTAATTTATTGTTTAATTTCAGTGCGTTAGATTTTCTGTCCTATATATCCCGTATTACCTATGTATATATATTATGTGTATAGGTGTGTGCGTGTGCCCATATGTGCGCAACTTGGGACTTGTGGGACAGATGGGACCAACCTAGAAAACCCTTGCTTTTTCCGTCCCCAGTGCGCCCGAAAAGTAAGGACGCGCCGGGACGGAAAAGCAGATAGACCACGCCCATCAAAGATCACCGTCCGAGAAATCAGACGATCCATAGCCAGATGGCGCCGTATCGTCGTCATCCAGATCGCCCTCGTCCCAATCGATATCGGTGCGGATCATTTCGGCAAACAGCCGCCGACTTTCATCAAGGGTCGGGAATTGATAGACATACTTGCGCTGACCATGGTCAAACCTTCGTCGTCCCGCCGTAATCCCCGGGCATATGCGCAACAGTCGCCTGCCAAACTGTTCTTCGGTCATGGGGAACTTTCGCCCGCGCTGCGTCACCCACTGCAGGTAATTGGCATACACGTCGGACTTTGGCAGATAGGGCATCCAATGCTGCATTCCGTCATTTTGGAACGTCACATTCCCGCGCCTGAGACACACCAGCCACCAGCTTTCTTCGACCGATAGGCTCGATAGTTTTTGGTCCGCCAGCGCCGCCGTTTTGGGAATATCCCAAAGGTTGACACTATCAAGGTCAAACGACAGCAAATACCCAAGCAACGCCTCGTATCCGCCGCCCTCAAGCTGTCGGATCATCTCGCCGAAATATTCGCGATTTTGTTGGCTATTGTTTGCAACATCAAACACCGCAAACCGGCGCTCATCATGCCCCGCGGGCACGACCCAATCGTTGTTGGAAGTCACCAGCAAATGGACATAGTTCTTGACCCGAAAGGCATCAACACCTTTGCGCTCGATCATATGATATTCGGATGTGACAAGCCCTTTGAGCCGCCCCTCTGCGTGCTTGTCCCCCGCCCAGAAACCCTCATCGGCCTGCAGCAAAAGGGTGGAGGCCAGGTGCGCGTTAAAGTTCCCGACCACATAACGCGGGTCATCGACCAGCGCATAGTGATCCTCGATCAAGCGACCGATTGTTTGACCAAAAAGGGTCTTTCCGCTGCCCTGCCCGCCGCGCAGAACAACCGCGACCCCGGCCCGCTCTGTCGGCTTTTGCAACATATGGGCCGCCCACGCCATGATGAATCGGAAATGGGCCTCGTTCCCGCCCGCAATATTAGTACGGACGTGATCAAGGAATATGCCGCATTTCTTTTCGCAATCCTCATAATCGGCAGTCATGCTGAAACCACGCCATAGGTTATAAATACCCTCAGGCGTCGCCGCCCCCGGCGCAAAGGACACCCCGCGATATTGCCGCCGGTTCGGGTCCTTGAACCACAGTTTGGACCAAGAAACCTTTTTATCGGGTGCAACAGACTGCTCCTGATTGGCAAACCACGCATGGAATGCATCGACGGATAGCAGGTTGACCCGATCCTCGACCGGGCAATCACCGCGCTTGAAGTTTTCCTCCAGAATAAGCGGTTTTCCGCCCATCATAACCAACGCGTAATGCTCGTTCATTGCATGGACATCATACATCACGTCGTCGGGGTTAAGCTTGACACCATCAAGGCCGACAATCTTGGCACCATTGATAACCTGTTTGGCGGCTTCAAATCCGGCGCTATTTTCTCGTGGCTGGTCAATCTGATCATCTGACATTTCAGAACAACCTTTCCTGTTTGGGTTTTCTTTGATCGGCGGGCAACGGACCAATCGGATCTATTTCTCGCTCTTCGCCAGCCGCGACGCGCTTGTATCGGAAAAACTCAGGAGGGATATGGTCCCGGCACCAACGACCATGATTGACCATGATGTGCGTCCCGGCGCGCTTGCAGTCTTTGCGATCACATGTCATTACGATTGCAGGTTGCATTATGCGAACCTCCGCAATGTCTTGGAGATTTCGGGAGTTAAAGTACCGTGAGCGACAAACCGGTTTACATCGCCGCCACACTGGGCGCAGGCGTTATGCTTGGCATTCCACTGGGAGCAATTGCCGCGGCAAACATCCTTCCGGTAACCGTCGGTGAAGGATGGGCAAACATCGGCGGCGCAGCCATCGGTGTTCTCGGGGCGTTCGCCATCGCAAACTGGAGCGCGAACCGCAATTTGCGGACAATGCAGGCAGAAAAACTTAAACCCGCACATCGAGCGGCGATGTTTGCCCTTGAGCGAATTGAAATTGCCATTCACACCAGCAAAGCTGTGCATGAATCCATTATCCCCGTTTATGCACAGTTGAGCAAACTTATGGGAGATCAAAAAGCATGGGACAAATATACTGGCTTCGACATTTTCCAAGTTAACAAAGCGACCCCCAAGGGCCGTCAGATAGCTAATATTGCGTTGAACATTGATAACGAACTGTTCGAGGTGATAGCCGGCGATCTGAATCTTGCTGAGAGAGAGCTCTCTTGGGTGAGAGACACCATGAAAGGCATTGTCTCGCCATCTGAAATTCAAATGGTCGAAGAAGTCATCAAATTGATCTCGACAGCACGCTACAACACTGACCTCGCCAAAACCACAGTCATTGAGTGCATTAACCTTGCAAGCATGTTTCCACCACGTGTAAGCGTTCTGCAAGTCGACGAACACCTTGGTAAATACAACTCCAATATCCCGGAAAAACTGTCCAAGGCAATTGCAACACTTTCCCCACTCACAAAACTGATTTAGTGCAGCGTCGCGCAGATCAAATGTCTTGATATAAACACTGTTTCTCATAGCAACCCCGCATCAATTTCGATGGATAGAAGACCCGACAGCGTGGCCCCTATCTGATCACGCACCCAATCATTGCCCTCATCGGTCAGAACCGTTTCCGGGGTGATTTCATCGGCTATTTCACGCAGGGTTTTGATCACCTCGATCAAGGTCATTGCCGCACCAACCGAACACACCCGCCGATGTCCTGTCGGATCACGCGGATCAAAACCATCGACGCCAAAGGTCCGATACCGGGCAATCATCAAGCCTATGTCGGGCGGCATCGGCAGTGCGGAAATCTTGAGCTTGTCGGATGCGCGCAAACGGTCCATCGCGCTGCGCGTCATGTAATCGCGCACATAGGGAAACAGCATCGTCGCAACATCGGTTGCGCGACGGTTGATCGCGGCCCGCTCAGCACGCGAAAGACCGCGCACCGGGGCATTATCTGTTGTGGTTTGGGAAGGTCCGGACGGAATCCGCCCGTCAATATCATCGGTCATGTCAAAGCCCTCAGGTCGGCGTTTCACAACACCACCAACGAGGTTTTCGACGACCGCACTGGTGGCGGGAGGTTCGAAACCTGTCCTGAGGCAGGCGGGTTTATTCCCCCGAAGGGTCTTATATTCACCGCCCTCCCGCCCTAAGCGAGAAGATGCACCCGGATTCCGGGCACAAAAATAGCCGCAACTTACGTGACGGCTGGCCGTCAGGAACAGGGAGTTTCGACGCCCCCACGGCGGATTTTTCCCGCCGATAGGTCGCACCATACGCCCAGCCCGTTTGACAGTCAATAATGTAGAAGATTTCCGTTTGCGCATATCCATGCCCTTCCATCGTTGTTGTGATGGAGGGAGACTTGCACGGCATTCAAAACCCGTTGTGTCAGTTGGTGACGAAATTTCGTGTTTATTAGCGATTTCTTTTGACGGGAGCGCAACCCAAAAGGCAATCTGCTGCCAACAGCACAACTCGGGGAACGCGCATTGAAGAAATTGTATGATTGGTGCAAGACATTCTGGGACCCGATTGCGGTCATGGCCCTTGGTGCCTGCGCTGGCGCGGCGGTCACGATTTTCGTTTATTCCGAAGACTTCGGAGATGGAACACAAGCGATCGCGACCATTCTCGGCCCCGCCCTTGCGGTTATCATTTTCTATTACCAACGCAGAGAAGACAAAGCCGAAGCAAGCCGACAGGAACTGAAAGACAAAGCCGAAGCAAGCCGACAGGAACTGAAGCAGATCCGAAACGCGCTTGAAACCGCGACCAGAGACTTCGAAAATGTACCCGACGCTATCAGCCCCCTCAGGTTTCTTACAAAAGAACCTAGTATCAAAACTCGTAAGGTAGCTATATCGATGTTCGAGCGTCTTCGACCCTCCTTGGAAAGTGCAAACAGAGAAGTAAGGAGAGTGCTTGGCATTTATCACACAGCTCCCGTGATAATAGCCGACCTCAGACAATGCAGTTTCGCTCTCGACAAGGCGCAACTTGATGTGGAATTTGTAGCCAAATACCAACCGATCGTCGACCGCTTGGCCGGCGCTGAGCATTCGATCGACAAAAATATCCAGGAAGCAATTGAAAGCCTCAATGAAGCGTATGAAAGCGTGTGGAATTTGCTGGAAAAGGTTATCGCCGAAATCAATAGAAACAATTAGCGGGTTAACCCCAATCAAACGATGCATGCCGCGACAATTTTTCTTTGACCAACCCGCAACCCGATGGGCATGCCCACCCCGCGAGCACAATCTGGATACTACGCAATGAAAATCATCTGGACGGTTTTGTCTTTTGCCGCCATCGGCGCAATCGTCATCGGTTTTGTCATTTTCGGCCTTTACCGACATGACCTCGTGGCCGGATGCGCTGGCACCCCATGCAACGAAATCCGAAGTCTCCAATGGGAATCCATCCTTGCCGGATTGCTTGGTTTGATTGGCGGGACATTCGCCTTGATCGCCGTTACCAAGCAAATCGGCACGCAAGAACGACACCGGCAAGAGGACAACAACCTCAAGATTGAACTCTATTACACAAGACTGCGTGCGATGGTTCCCAACGCCCAAACAGTAGTCGGAGTGATAAAAGAAAGAGCCGAAGCCAACCAAATTGACCAAACAAATGCCGCTGGGTTCATCGAAAACCTTCGAGCAGTTGAGATGCCTTGTGTCATTACCGGGCTTAATTCTGCGGTTGTAAGATCCGCCACCAAAGCCGATTTGGAGTACCGTAAACTTCTCGCCGCTATTAGCCAGATAGCAAGCTACGAAAGCACGAATTATCACAACATCCAAGGTGCGAATGGAGCTGCCTTCAATGTATCCAAAAAATTGCTGAAGGAGCTCGATGAACTTGAGAAAGCAATCCGAAATCCCGACAAATGTCAGGACTCCGACGGGGACAAACGCTCTCTTAACAGCATCCCCTGATTGCCAGACGGGTCGATCTGAGATGTATCCGAAAAACTCAGGCGGGATAGGGGTTAGGGTCGGGCACCAACGGACATGATTGACTATGATAAGCGTCCCGGCGCGCTTGCAGCCTTTGTGATCACATGGCATTACGACTACAGGGCGCATTTCACCCTCCGATCAAAACCACCGAAACGCGGGGAAAAGCCATGACCAAGAAGATCACCGCTTTGTGCAAACAGCATTTTAATCCGATTGCCGTGATGCTTGTTGGCGCCTGCTTGGGAATAGGCATAATCTTGCCGTTTATCCCCGGATCGACTGGCGAGACGTTTCTTTATCGATGGCAGAGCATGATTGGCGTTGTGATCAGTGCAGCCCTTGCCGTCGGACTTTTCCAAATCCAACGACACCTTGATCGACAAGCGCAAAGAAAAAACCTTGTATTTGCAGCTATCAGGGCACTTAGGCGCATCAAATCTCACTATGAAAATGTAAAGATCCATACCGCAAGCGCGACCCTTGAGCGCATCGCAAACAATCAAAAGATGCCTCGAACAGCCATCGCAGTTCAAAACGACCAGAAAGCCGCCATCGACTGTATCGCGGATGTTATTATGCTTTATGGAAAGTACACCGACATCTTGAGCAGCATCCCGCGTGATCAGGACCTTGCCAGTGATATCATCACCGAAATAGACGAGATTGATGAAGCCATAGAAAAGACCACGCACGACATTACAATGCTTTTTGACCAAATTCGGACTTTCACCAAATGGAACGAACGAGACGAAAACAGGGTGCCGAGGCCTGTTGTGAACGCACAAAGACTGCTCGAAGCCATTGCCGACCAACGCAAACAGATCGATGGAACTCTCAGCAAACTTCAAAGCAAACTCCCCTGACTGAATACTGAGAACGTTGGGGCAAGACTTGATTGCGATGCTGAAGTGACTTGACCCGGCATAAACAAATCAAGATTGCCCATCTTGGGCTTTACCAAAGTATCCCAGAGCGTAGACCCGCAGTAATCACGTTCGAACCCGAACCATGCGCAGTCAAGCGCCCCGTTGCCCAGACCAAGGCTATCGATCCGCCATGACAGTTCGAGCTTGTATTTCGGGCGGATGCGCATCTTGAAACCTTGGCGGTTTTTGGTCTGGTAATAGTTGGTTTTAAGCAGCACCCAGACCTCTTCCAGATGCAAGCGCATGGCGTGCTCAATGAAGCATTGTGCCAAGGTAAACGGCGGGTTGGTGATAACCTTGCCCGCACGGCGACGGTGCGTGGCCAGAAAATCCACCCCGCCCTCGCCATAGCCACGATCAATCAGATCGGTGCCAATAACTTTGCAGCTATGATGCTCAAGCACCCGGGCCAATCGGCCATCACCGCACGCACATTCCCAGATTTTCTGCCCCGCAAGGTGTGGCATGGCGCGGATAAGAGCCTCGGTCGCCTCGGGCGGCGTCGGGCAAAACTCGTGATCGGGACGATCCCATTCGACCTCGCCCGACTGCCCGCCGAGCATCATCGCGCCTTTGTTGGTTTTGCGCTTACCCGCCATCACGCTACCCCCTTGAGATAGCTTGACCTGTTTCTCGCAAGACGAGAAACTTCTTCCCCTGCTAGGTCAACCAAGGATCCAAGATGAACATCCCGAAGATGCACGAAACAATCCCATTGATCGGAACCACGTTGGGCGGGATCGTGATCGGAGTTATTGCCCGCAACGGGTTCGTTGAATGGACCGGGGAAACGCTCATTGCCGGACTGCTTGGCCTCGGCGGGGGCTATTTCGCTTTGATTGCTGCGAGACACACCCAGCAGCACAAAGAGAACAAAGCGGCTTATCGATTTGTTTGCCAAGTAGATTTCTTCGCCGCCCCAGTAATCCGAGCAACTGAGGGTCTTTTGACAAAACTTAGGATAATGCAGGAAAGTTTTGGCGGCCATCACAACATCGAAAAGCCGGACATCTTCCAATATTTGGAAAAACAAATACTGACAAAACTCCCTGAGCCTAAAGAAACCGCCCCCGTTTCGTTGCAGATAGCTTACGACCAACTGATTTTCACAACTCGCATCCATTTTAATCCGGTGAAGGACGAACAGGGCGACATGACCATAGACACGGTAGTTGAGAGCCTCGAATTGATTACCGATCGCCTCAACAATTTGATTATCAAATCTAAAGAAATCAGGGACAAACTCGCACCTTTTTCTTAAAAACACCATCACGCCGCCCCCAAAATCATAGAGTTGAAATCGGTACCTGGCTTCGACATGGCGATGCGCCCGACGCGGCCCTCCGCCGCCGCACGGCGGCACCCGCGTTCGAGCTTGGCCTTGAGCATGTGAATGTCTTTGGTATCGCCATCACCCAGAAAGATCCGCTCAAAGCATTCGCGTGGCCAGATCATCCCCGGACGGGCCATATCCGGCACGACCGAGGGCAGCTTTTTGCGACCATCAAGCGGATGATACTCCCCCTTGGCATCCATAAGGCAGGCACCGACAAGGTTATCAAGCGAATAGGAACACCAACCCGAAAGCCCGGAAACCATCATGCCGGAATAGGTCGTTTCCAACCCTTCCCCGCCGACCATCTTGAATGCAGGCTTGCCAAGGCGGATTGCAGCCTTGGACGGATCGCCCATCACACGTTTGGTGTTGAGTTCCCGCCCGCTATCCGGGGCACTAAGCTTTAGACGCCCTTTTTCCTCATTAAGGTCAATGCAGGTCACATGACAGGCGGCAAAGCGATCATCGATATATTGCATGACGCTGAGCAAGACCGGGCCAGTCCAGATCGCCTCGGGCTTTTTGGCATCGCGGGCGCGGTACCAGAATTCATAATCGGGCACAAACCGATGCACCCCGCTCTGCAGGAACAAGTCCCGGTCAATCCCGCGATAGTTCGCAAGGTATTCCTCGGCCTCGGTATCCGCGATCGGACGGCCACGCTGCCAAAGCTTATGCCCGCGCTTGCGGCGCTTTTCGGTTTCCGAAACCCGGTCCTTTTCATCGGCGCGGCTGGCAATCTTGGGCTTTGGCTTGTGCGCTGGCTTTTCGGCCCGCCCGACATATTCGGTCAGATCAACACCGGCCTTCCACGCCAGATCCTTGAGCGCCTCGACAAACGTCTGGCCATAAACACGCATCTGATAGCCGATAGGCTTTTCATGCGCGCCGCAGCCAAAGCAATGACAAAAGCCCTTGTCAGGGCTCACTGTGAAGGATGGTGTGCGCTCTGAATGGAACGGGCAAAGCCCCATCCATTCCCGACCGGACTTCACCAGCTTGACGCCGGAATTATCGACCAGCTCGACCAGATCGGTGCGTGCGTTCACATCATCAATGATTGATTGCGGGATCGGGGTACGGTTGGTCATGCTGCCACCTCACGGAGAGGTTGCGCAAAACAGAAACCTAAATCAGAATGCCTTAATTCATTATCGTCAGGATAGTTAGCATGCAACTTACCCAAACTATCAAACTCGATTGCCCACACTGCGGTATACGGGAAGCAGCATTTACCCTCAAAGGGCAACATAACTACGCGGGAAATCCGATCGCCTTCCCAAAAAGCCTTAGCGGAAGCGCTAGGAACATACTGAACCAGAATTGCACGACAGCCCTTTTGATCTGCCCCAGTTGCAACGAAGCTGTGGTCGCGTCGGCACGAAACGGGACGATTACTGAACTGTACCCAGAGATCGAGAGCGAAACCCCTGATCACCTCCCAAGCGAGGTTGAACGCTATTTCGAGCAAGGCGTGGATTGCCTTCGAGGGAACTACGACGCAGCTGGCATGATGTTCAGGAAGTCGCTGGAAGTTGGGCTTGGTAAAAAGTTTCCCGAGAGCAAAGGGAGACTTGTGGAAAGAATTAAAGCACTTTCGAAGAATGGGTCTCTTACCCAAGAATTGGCGACGTGGGCGGATCATATACGCCTTGAAGGAAACGATGCCGCACATGACGAATTCACCAAATCTCAGGCAGAAGAGCTGCACGAATTCACAAAACTGGTGCTTACCTATCTTTTCACCTTGCCTGCAATCGCGGAGCGTGCGGACGCTGCCCGGCAAGACAAAAAAGCTCAAGCCAAAGCCTTGCCCAAGGCATAGCTGCAGAGCGACCAAAACCGATATACCAGCATTTCTCCGACGCATCATACAGCCACCCCGTAAAGACGCGGTTGCGGCTCAAGCGCCGCCGTCATCCGATCAGCCGCCTCGCGAAGCAAGGTCGCGACCGATCGGATCAGGGCGCGCATGCCGGCACGTTCGGCGTCAAACCCGCCAAGCACACCGGCCTTGTGAAGCTGTGCGGCATAACTTTCAAAATGCGGACAACCGGCCCCGGCGTGCGCCGCGGCGATATCCGCATCAACCGCGGCCTGCATATTGATCACATCACCGCGCATCGGATTGGCGCATTGACGCAGACGGGAATAAGAAACCCCGCAGGCATCTGCCAGCACCTCACCACCGACGGCATGAAGGGCCTTGGTGGTCGCATCGGCGAAACTGTTTTCTAAACGCAAATAAGGCATGGCTATCAAACCTTCCCGGTTTGGGAGTTGCCGCCCGATCCATCGGTTGAGATAAATCGAGACAACAACAGGGCAACAGACACGAAGCCAGTCACGAAGCAGCTTTGATGATCACGAAACCATAGAAGTCATTTGGCGTGACAGCCCCGCCGGTTTCCGCCCAAACACGGTGGGCAGTTTCGACATTGGGCATCTGACTTCCATCGCACAAACGGGTAACCATCGAAGGACTAACCCCGATGCGCGCTGCAAATTCGATCTTTTTGGTTTTCGTGGCCTTAAGCCATTCACTGAGCTTCATGTCATCAAAATTCGCATAATCAGCGAATTCTGCCAACTAAAAAATTCGCTGATCTCGCGAATTTCGCAAACTTCAGCAAAGACCACTCTGGCGTTTTCTGCAAAAGTGGTGAAAAATTTGGAGCACACAACATGCCAACCACCGAACGCGAAAAGCGCCTGAAAGCACTCAAGGATGCCACCGAAGAAGCACAGGACGAACGTTCCGAAATTGCCGAAAAGCTGGATCGCGGGAACATCAAAGACCCCAAAGACCAAGAAGCACTGGAAAGCCACATCAGCAAGTACGCCACCAACAACATCCGGGCGCTTCGCAAGAAACGCGGATGGTCACAGGGCGAGCTGGCAGAGCGCGTGAATGGCACCACCAGCCAGATATCAAGACTTGAACGCGGCGATTTACAGCTTACTGTGCGATGGTTGGATCAAATAGCCAATGCGTTCAATTGCAAACCATACCAGCTCATTGCCAACGTTCGCGAAACCGTGAGAATCCCGGTCATCGGATGGGTCTCCGCCGGAGCCTTCACGAACTCCGAAACAGTTAGCATCAACGAAATAAGCCGGCATGACACCATTGAGTGCGCGGGCGTAGATCAACGAAGCTGCTTCGCACTCCGAATCAATGGCGATTCCATGAACCTGATCGCCCCGGAAGGCTCAACAATTATCGTCGATGTCAGCCGCAAAGACCCGGTAGACAAAAAGTTCTATGTCGTCGCCAGCAACGGCGGGGAAGCCACTTTCAAGCAGTTCAAGGCAACACCACCCCGCCTGGAACCCTGCTCCACCAACCCCGCGCACGAGACTATTTTTCCGCAAGGCGACATTCTAATCGTCGGACGCGTCATAAGGGTTATTCACGACCTGTAAACTCTCAATAGAGTTAGAAAACAAGAAATCCCGCAGCTTTTGCGGGATTTTTTTTATGACTTTTACTCAATATCCGCAACAAACCACCCCACAAAACCAACCACACCATCAATTCAATTCGCTGTTATTGCAAATTTAGATTTGACACAAATTCGCTATTACTGCAAATTTGGTGAACCTTCTTTCAAGGAGAAAAACCATGCAGTTAAAAAGTTGGCTTAAAGAGAACAAAATCAAACAGGGGGATTTTGCCGCCTCTATCGGTGCAACGGATTCCCAAATATCCCGCATTTGCTGCGGAAAAATGGTGGGGTCACCAAAGATCATCCACCTGATAAGCAAAGCAACGGACGGTCAAGTCTCTGCCTGCGACATTCACGGACATTACGTCGACGTTAGCAGGCCTGAATGGGCACAGCGGGACAAACATACCGCCCAGGCAAGCACAGAAAACGACAAGCCAACCTCCTCACCAACCACTCAAGCCAACACGCTTGCGTAGCCAGAGGAGAACGCGCCCATGTCTCTCTCGAACCCGACATTTAACGCCCTTGCGGCGACCGCACCCGACCCGACCGATCTGATTGCCGATTTCGGCCATCCGCATTTTCCGGGCTGGATGCTGATCATGACCCTGCTGTTGATCCTGATCACGGCACATAGCGTCATGTCGCCATCGAACATCATCCTCCGCCCGCGCCCAGCGCGGAGCAACGTCACACGGCTTGTCCGCCGCAATGACGCCGGGGGGCTTTGATATGTCCATCACCCGCACCACCTTGCGCCGCTGGCGCGACCATTTCGATGCATTCCTGCGCGCGATCTGGGACGACCCGGCACCGACCACCCGCACCAAGGGAGGCCTCTGATATGTCGATCATGATCAACATCCACACCGATAGCGACATGGCCGTGACCGAAACACTCAGTCACGGCGCAAACGGCATGAGCGGGATCATCACCGCCCGCTTTGGCGATATCGCATTCCAGCTTGACGAAAAAACCGCCGAGCAATTCGAAACCGCAATCGCCGCCAGCCGCGAAAAGCTCTGCGTGGCCCGCGCCAAGAACGTCCAGCGGAGGGTTGCGGCATGAGCAAGCACGGTAACACCACCCCAAAAGCACAGGAGACCGCACAATGACCGCCTCCATCACCCCTTTTCCGAACCCGACCAACATTGTTCGCATGCAGCAACACATCGCGAACCTGGCCCTTTTGCCCGCACCGGGATCAAGCCTGATCTTCATGAGCGAGCGCAAGATGGGGGCTGGCACCGTTATTGTCGCCCTGCCCAACAACCAGATCATGGTCAAGGTTGAGGACGACACCCGCCACCCGAAATCCGGTCAGAAGATCTGGATCACGCGCAGCCAGATCCGCACCCACGCGATTTTCCAAAGTCCGCCAAGCGAAATGACCACCCTGCCCGCAGCCACCACCACAGGCCCGGACGACTTCCCACCAGCCGCGTAATCCGAAAGGTATCAAAGATGAACACCATTGTACTTACTATGTCGGGCCGCAAAATCGACCTGCTGGCTCCAAAGGCATCTGACATTTACTGGCCGGATGTCTGCTTTGCACTGGCAAACATTAACCGGTTTACCGGACATACCCGCATTTCGGTCGCGCAGCACTCTGTCATTGTCGCCGATCTGGTCAGTGCGGAGGCCGAGCCATATGCCCTGATCCACGATGCCAAGGAATACATCACCGGTGACAACAGCACCCCGGAAAAAGACGCCGAATGCGAGGCATTCTTTGCGCAATTCCCGGTGCATGTCCGCAACGAGTTGCAGAACTTCCACAACGTCCGGATGGGCCGCGAAATTATCGAGGACATGGTCGACAAGGCCATCCATATCGCAGCCGGTTTGCAATGGCCTGTCCCCGATCATATCGCCCGGGAAGTCAAACGCGCCGATCAGATCGCCTTGGCTACCGAAAGCCGCGACAACCTGCCCGAACAAGTGGGAGACCTGAGCATCCGACCGCTTTCCACCAAAGTAATGCCAATGACCGCAGGGGATGCACAACACCTGTTTACCAACCGCATTCAGGTCACACTGCCCGTCTTTCTGCGGGACAAAGCAGCATGAGCAACAACAGCACCCACATGCGCGGCGACGAGATCCTGCTTATGGCCGAGATCGAAGCTGCAAGCGCACTGCGCAAGGCATTTGAAAGCGTCGACGCCTATATCGAACGCTTTCCCGGTGCGCCCATCAATCGCGACGAATTTATCCGACGGGTAGGCCTTCGGGCCACCAATCAGGACGACGCGGCTTAGCGCCGCCTCGTTCCGCAGGACGGTGGCACGCCGGTTTCCCACCGGCATCCTTCACCCCAAAACCCGCCAGTGCCGCCGTCCTTCGCGACGAGAACGAAAGGAAGAGAACCATGCCCGATATCTTTGAGACCAACGCTCTTGCCTATGAAAACGCCAAAAGCACCGTTGCCGAGTTCGAAGGCACCACGATCGCCGATGATTTCAAGATCCAAGCGGTCCAGCACCTTCTCAAAACCGATCCGGTAGCGGCCCTCTATGACGCGCTTGACGCCGCAGAGATTGCCAGCCACGACGGCGGACCGGACTTTCTTGATCGGCTCGAAACCTTCTGCAAGTTATCGACCAAGATCACCATCCCGGTTGAACCAAATGAGACCGCACGCTATTTGCGATTTCTCATTCAGACAGCGAGCGACCTCTACTACGACGCA
>JBLXCH010000075.1:0-589 GCA_048265065.1 Motiliproteus sp.
TATTTGCTGTCTAATACCTCTGAGACACCTTCGCAAATCCGGCTAGGACAGATATCAGTCAAAAAACCTAAATTTCCGCGGTTAACCCCCAACACAGGAACATCGTAACCAGCTAAGTGTCGAGCGGCTGCCAGCATCGTTCCATCACCACCAACCACAATAACCAGGTCGCAACGGTGACGCATCAACTGTACATCGGCGTAGGTAACAGATTCATCATTAAGAACATCGCGAATCGCGTGTTCAGCCATCACTGAACGACCGGTGCTTTGTAAGAAAGGAATAAGCTCTGTAAGTGAATGAACCACCGCTTCACTATCTAAGCGAGCAATGATTCCAATGCTGGTAAAACGGGGCATGCTAAAGGCTCATTTTTATTGTTGATACGATTAAGGTCCGCCAAATGAGCATAACTATGCCGGTCAAACTAAACAATTGGTAGGGTAAAAATAACCGAAGAAAGAAGAAATTCAAGATAGCAGGAAAGGTAAAAGGTAAGACTTTGAAATAGATGGTGGGCGTGGAGAGGCTCGAACTCCCGACATCCACCTTGTAAGGGTGGCGCTCTCCCAACTGAGCTACACGCCCA
>JBLXCH010000075.1:689-15812 GCA_048265065.1 Motiliproteus sp.
GGAACGGACGGGACTCGAACCCGCGACCCCCGGCGTGACAGGCCGGTATTCTAACCAGCTGAACTACCGCTCCGCAGCGTGCGAGATACACTACTAAGCATCTCGACTTTTCACTCATTGTCCAAATAAACACTGAGTAGAAAACAGTGGTGGGCGTGGAGAGGCTCGAACTCCCGACATCCACCTTGTAAGGGTGGCGCTCTCCCAACTGAGCTACACGCCCACTGTTTTGTTATAACTGATAAACAGTACTAACAAGATCAAACATGTCACTATCGATTTAACGATTAGGTCTGGCACTTTCAAAAGAAAGTGGCGGAACGGACGGGACTCGAACCCGCGACCCCCGGCGTGACAGGCCGGTATTCTAACCAGCTGAACTACCGCTCCGCAGTCTTAAATCGTTAGCTAATAAGTAGCCCCCGATTCAGGAGTTGCGAATTCTACGCTTTTTCATTGTCTTGTCAAACTCTTCAAGAAAAAAATCTACAGGAGAAAAAGCATTGCTGTTTTTAACGCTTTTTCTATAGCATTCAAACTGTTAATTGAGTGTTTTTTAAACAACCCACCTCTCGTCTTCATCTCACTTCTCTGCGTCACCACCCACTTGCTTATTTGCTTGCTTCTTTAGTTCCCTATTTACTTCATTAATAGGTTAGCCCTATCCTTGCGAGCTATGACAACTCACACCCATACCATTGAAACCGCTTTGGACGCTTATATTGAGAAGTTTCTCACCTTCTACCAAGCGCAGCCGAGCACTATGCCCGAACAACCGTACGATCGAGACTGGTTGTCACCTTGTTATCAAAAGCAAGTCAATGAAGATGACATGTGTCCATGGAAGCCTGTACGACAAACGGTTCCTCACGATCTATTTGAAGGGCTAGCAGCAGCACTAGAAACCCCCATTCACCCAGACATTAAAGCCTACTACACCCGTTACTGGAGCGATCCTTTACCGGCTCGCTGTCCTGACGGCGATTTAGACCTACTATTTGTTTGGAATGACGATGACTACGAACGATTGCGTGCCAACTTAATTGGCCATGCACTACTCAAAAAACGTAAAAAACAACCATTAACCTTTTTCTTTGGTTGCACAGCACCAGAAGATTTAGTGATTTGTATCGACAATCAAACCGGTGAAGTCGTACTGGAAAAAACCGGTAAAAAGCCTCACCGCACACTTGCACCATCCATGGCCGAATTTATTTTGCAACTTTCGCCACGGTTAATCACCTAAACGGTAACCGTTATTTTTTATCAATGAATCAAAAAGACACGCTATTTTGGCAAATGTCTACTAATAGGAGTTCATATGCGTAAGGAATGTTCTAACAACCGTTTTGCCGTTCTCCCTAAGCATTTAACACGTATGCTAACCGTCGGTGCGGCCGCCGTGGTATTAAGCGCCTGTGCATTAAGCCCACAATACGTAGATGTGAACCCAACCATCGAGGTAAAAAAGCAAACAGCCTCACCAAACGTGGTGCAATTACAGATTGAAGACAAACGCCCACAAACGCAATTAGGCACTCGAGGGGGTGTTTATAAAGACACGAGTTATATTTACCTTAACAAGCCAATCGCAGAAACCTTGACGCCTGTCGCCGAGAAAGCATTACAGCAACTTGGGCTGCAAACCAATGGCCAAAGCCCACAGCCCTATGAAATCACTATCCGACTAGACAAATTGACCTACAGTATTAATGAAGAGAAATTACCGAAAAAAGTAGCGTTAAACACAAGTTTGCATTTATCAGTCAACAAAGGTGACCGATCCCATGAAGGTGAATTTAACTCCTCTAAAGAGTTCAGCTACATGAAAGCGCCAAGCGAAGAAGAGAATGAAAAAATCATCAATGAAATTCTCTCTGAAACACTGACGCGGCTTTTCAATGATCCGCAGTTTATTACCTTCATTGATCAGTAAGCGTAAACACCTCTATAAAAGCGTGTTAGCTAATTGAAAAACCAGAGTTTACCTCTGGTTTTTTTATGGTTACACAAAGCATCGACGCTCATAATCCAGCAATAAAACAAAACAACTACCCCCAGTATCACCCAACAAAACGAGTTTATCTGGCGTAGTTTGGCAATCACTATTCCAAAATGACGATAAAAGCTGTATTTTCTGCACCGTTCTCAGGGCGGGGTGAAACTCCCCACCGGTGGTAACTGTTTTTACAGGAGCCCACGAGCGCCTAGACGCAGGTTTAGGGTCAGCAGATCTGGTTTAATTCCAGAGCCGACGGTTATAGTCCGGATGAAAGAGATTGCGTATTTAAAAACTCATTACTCATTGTGATGGGCCTGTTCGCGTTCGCTCTGATTCATTAACTCATTACACGAGAAAACTATGAATCAGCCCAATACCAGTTCAAATCAAAAACCAGTCGCCACCAAGCAAGCGGCAAAAATCGCTATTGTTTCGTCAGGCTGGCACAAAGACATCATCAACAATGCACTCGCATCCATCAAAGAGCACTTTAAAGCTCAAGGCGCTGCTGATGATTATCTAGAGTTTTATGAAGTACCAGGTGCTTTTGAAATTCCTCTGCATGCCCAAAAACTCGCAAACTCCGGTAAATATGAAGCAATCATCACTTGCGGTTTTATCGTTAATGGCGGCATCTACCGTCATGAGTTTGTATCAACTGCTGTTATCGATGGACTGATGAAGATTCAGCTAGACACGGGAGTCCCGGTCTTCTCCGCAGTACTTACACCGCGTGATTTTCATGAGCATAGTGAGCACATTGAATTCTTTAAACAGAATTTTATTAGCAAGGGGAAAGAGGTTGCCCAAGCCTGCACACAAACACTCGCAGGACTGCAACGTATTGCAGAAGAAAGTCAGTAAGGCGCAGGTTTGGGGCTAAACAGCGCCCAACAAGCGTACAATGGACGAGGCTCCTGGTAACCAAGCAACAGCCTTGATTACTGGGAGCCTCGCTCAAGATTACTTATTGAAATGAATCACCGAACGGATGCTTTTACCTTCATGCATCAAGTCAAAAGCCTCATTGATGCCTTCCAAGCCCATGGTATGACTAATAAAGTCATCGAGCTTAAACTCTCCTTTCAGGTAGCGTTCAACATAATCAGGCAGCTCAGAACGGCCTTTAACCCCCCCAAACGCAGAGCCTCTCCAAACTCGACCGGTGACTAACTGAAAAGGACGTGTAGAAATCTCTTGCCCCGCACCGGCAACACCAATCACTACAGATTCACCCCAGCCTTTGTGACAACACTCAAGGGCTGAGCGCATCACATTCACATTGCCAATACATTCAAAAGAATAATCAACACCGCCGTCTGTAAGCTCAACAATCACCTCTTGAATAGGCTTGTCGTAATCCTTTGGGTTGATGCAGTCCGTCGCACCAAGCTTCTTAGCCAACTCGAATTTACTTTCATTAATATCTATCGCGATTATTCGGCCTGCTTTTGCCATGGTTGAGCCAATAATGGCCGACAGCCCTATGCCGCCCAAGCCAAAAATAGCAACGGTCGCGCCCTCTTCCACTTTAGCCGTGTTCATCACAGCACCCATGCCCGTGGTAACACCACAACCGAGCAGACAAATTTCCTCCAGAGGCGCTTCTTTGCTTACTTTAGCCAGCGATATCTCAGGTAACACCGTGTATTCAGAAAAGGTTGAGCAACCCATGTAATGGTAAATGGGCTGTCCATCTTTATAGAAACGTGTCGTACCATCCGGCATCAACCCCTTACCTTGAGTCTCACGAATTTTCTGGCATAAGTTGGTTTTCCCTGAGAGACAAAATTTACATTCGCCACATTCAGGGGTGTACAGTGGAATCACATGATCACCCACTTCAACACTCGTGACTCCTTCTCCGACAGCCTCAACAATACCACCGCCTTCATGACCTAGGATCGCAGGAAAAATGCCTTCTGGGTCTTCACCGGATAAGGTAAACGCATCAGTATGACAAACCCCTGAAGCAACGATGCGGACCAACACTTCACCCTGCTGGGGCGGCATAACATCAACTTCCTCGATCGACAGTGGCTGCCCCGCTCCCCAAGCAATGGCTGCTTTGGATTTAATCATTTTGTCACTCATAGAAAACCTCTTAGTCCAACAGTTGTAACCTAATTCACTATTGTAGTTATTTATGATAAGTAGATAATCTACCAATAAAGGAAAACACTTTTACTAGGTAGTAACAATGTTTGGCTGGCAAGGAATTACAGAATTCGTCGCTGTGGTTGAATCAGAAAGCTTTACGACGGCAGCGCAACAGTTAGCAATTTCAACGGCGCAAGTGAGCCGACAAGTCAGTGCGTTAGAAAACCGTCTATCCACCAAGCTTCTCTATCGAACCACCCGAAAAGTTTCCGTCACCGAAGCTGGGCAACTCTACTATCAACACTGCCGACAGTTACTAGACGGGGTCAAAGAAGCCGAACAGGCCTTGGTTCATTTACAGAGCAAGCCTCAGGGCATCCTTAAAATCACGGCTCCAAATGCTTATGGGGAGCAGCATGTCATTCCTTTAATTAATGATTTCATGAGCCAACATTCAGCATTATCCGTTGATTGCCAGCTCACTAACGAACAGGTAGACCTTATCAACGAAGGCTTTGACCTTGCCATTCGAGTCGGCAAACTCACAGACTCCAGCTTGGTCGCCAAACGCTTAGCGTCCCGTAAACTTATCACCTGCTGCTCACCAGATTACATCGCGCAATATGGAAAACCAGAAAACATCAGCACACTCAACACACACCAATGTTTACAAGGCACACTGCCCTATTGGCGATTCCAAGAGACAAACAGTGAAAAGAGTATTCGTATTAAAGGCCGGTTGCACTGCAATAGTGGGCTGGCGCTACTCGACGCCAGCTTAAAAGGAATCGGCATCGTCCAACTCCCTGACTATTATGTCGATGATGCCATCCAACAAGGGTTACTCGTCCAAGTGCTGGAACAGTATACACCCGTCGAAGAAGGCATCTGGGCAGTTTACCCACAGAATCGACACCTTTCGCCAAAGGTGAGAATGTTTGTTGACTATCTGGACAAACATTTTCAACAGTAAGACTGCAAATCAATTTTGATGTGTATTGAGCAGTAATCGAAGTTAATGAAACACTCTCATAGCTGTTATGAGTTTAGCCCTTGATACCACTGAGCACGCCAGACTTTGAATTCTTCTACCGGCATCGGTTTGCCAATCAAATAACCCTGTACTTGTTCGCATTTTAACGACCTTAAACCGTCAAACATCGACTCAGTTTCAACACCTTCTGCGACCACATGAAGACCGAGATTATGGGCAAGATCAACCGTTGATCGAACGATGATTGCGTCATTCTCATTTTCAATCATCCCAAAAACAAATGATTGATCTATTTTGAGCTCATTAACTGGCAGTCTTTTTAAATAACCCAGCGATGAGTAGCCGGTACCAAAATCATCAATGGATAACCAAAACCCATGGCTAGCAAGCTTATTCAAAGTCGCTTCCGCTAATGCTGGATCATCCATGATTGCACTTTCGGTAATTTCTAAGCAAAAACCTGTTGGGGATAGTTTGTATTGACTGAGTACGTCCATCAGAAAATCAGGAAAGTGCGGATCCATTAGGTCTCGGGTTGACAAGTTAATGGAAATTCTCAACGTGCCATTATCAGGCTGCAGATCATCCCAACAACGAGCAACTTCCTCAAATATCCAACGCGTAAGCTGTCGTACAAAGCCGGTCTGCTCAGCAAACGGAACAAATTGGAAGGGCGGAATTAAGCCCTTTTCAGGATGCTCCCAGCGAATCAGCGCTTCAGCCGCGGTCACTTCACTGGTTATTGTTTCAACTTTGGGCTGCAAAAAAACACGCAGTTCATCGTTGTTTACTGCTCGTCTTAAATCCGTCAGCAAAGACAAATTTTGCGGTGTGGAGGAAACCAACGTATCGGTGTAAGCCACGATATCTTCGGTACGGGCTTTAGCAGCGTACATGGCAATCTGAGAGTAATTTAACAAGGAGTCAACGTCTTGTGCGTCTTCCGGCCAAGCAGCAAGACCGATACTCGCACTCACATCCACATGGGTATCATTAAATGCTAGTGGTTTTGCTAACGCTTGTTGAATGTGGTGTGCAAACGCCCACGCCCCTTGCTTATCACTTCTGCTAAGCAAAATGGCAAATTCATCCCCTGATAAACGTGCGACCAGATCACCTTTGCGTTGAACCAAGTTATTCATACGCTCAGCAGTTGCAATCAGCAACTGATCACCGATGGCATACCCTAAAATATCATTCACTTGCTTAAAGCGATCGAGATTGATACTAAGCACAATTAACGGCTTTTCAAGCTCACTACGCTGAAGCAAGCCCGCTTCGATGACTTCACGAAACTTTACGCGATTAGGCAGGCCTGTGAGGCTATCAAAATAAGCTAGGTGCAGGATTTTATCTTGCTGACGAGAGATACTGGCTCGCATTTGATCAAAGCCACGCGCCAGCTGGCCAATTTCATCACTCCGCTCTAGCCCACCAACCTTAACGCGAAAGTTCCCCTCTTCAAGCTCGGCGGCTGCTTTGGTTAACTGCACTAACGGTCGCGTGATTTTTCGAGATGTCCAAAAACTCCCCACAGCAAAAATGACCACGCCTAAAAAGGTAATGTAAGCTAGCGTCAACTGTAGCTCATCAATAGTGCCTCTTGCAGCATCCAAGGAGCGCAACAGCATCACATTAAGATTGCCGCCTAATAACTGCTGCTGATTGTGTACTGAAATAAACGTCGCATCACCGAGAATCACCTTACTCTGTTGTTGTACTTCCGGTGTTTTAAATAATGCCATATATTCTGGCAACGTAGTCAGCACGCTGCTTTCTGCTTTCTGTTGGTCCGTTGCCACTAACGCCACATGCACACCAGACAAACGCAGCAGGTCATCAACCCGTGTCTGATCAATGTTAAAGCCCATGAGCACATAACCAATTAATCGCGGCGCACGAACAGCAACCATGACGAATTGTGTAGGGTGCCCTTCGTACAAAGCTACTGTGCCATTTTCACCCGCTTGCTTTAACGATTCGCCGAGACGTTTAAGCATGATTTTTGTGGATTCGGGCACTGTCTCATTTGCACCGGCTGAGGTAGCTTTAAAGGTAAGCCGCGGATCCAATAAGACCGCGACAGAAGCACCGATTCTGTTGGCACTATTGTTCAATACTGAACTAATCGTATTGACGTCACGAGAAGCAACAGCTGAACGAAATCCGTAATCAGACGCTAAAACAACAGACGCTTCATAGAGTCGTTCATTTTGCTGTTGAAGCAGACGTATCCAAATCCGTTCAGCAACATTGAGCGACTGATCAACTTCATTGCGAACGTGATCATTAACAGCAACACCTACAACCCAAAACCCGGCAACCTGTATGAGCAATAACAGTACGAGTGTAATGGAGACAAATCTCGCTGCGAGGTTCAGGCGCTTCCAATAACTGAATGAACTCATAAACGCTCGTTAATTTCCTCAAGGATCAGTTCAACCTCTATGTGCTCATCCGCAAGCATCAGTTGATAGTCAAAAATCGGCATACCAAACGGTAAATCCTTATGCCAAACACGAACCTGATAATTTCCGGAAGGCAATTCCGTAAAAGCAACCCGCCCTTGTTCGTCTGATTGTTGGTACAAAGGTGTATCAACCACCAGCACCCACGCAATCATATGATCATGAATGTTGCAGCCTAGCTCGACGATACCCGGCTTATCGAAAACAACCGGTGCTTTCGGCTTCCCAATATAAAGTTTCAACTCAAATGGCTTCGGCTCAGAAAACGAATAGACATGGTGTCGTACCGTATCTCGATTCGGGAATTCGACAGCCGTGCCAAGCGTAACGACCTGTAATTGGGGGATAAAAGTTTTTCCTTGCTGCGCCACTTGGACATTGCCTAAAGGCAACGTTTTTCCAGACAGTTCCTCAGACTCCAAAAACACCACAGCGCCCGTTAGCGGTAATCCATTTGCATCTAACGCCGTGATATTTACGCTAGCGGCATTCGCTGTGACTGCAGGAAAAGCTAAGAAAAAGGCTACGCGTAAAAGGTAACCTTTTAACCGTTTGGTTACGCGCCGCATACCCTTGCTCAAATGACAGCAGAAGTTAACATCATGGTTCAATAGCAAAGCCTTTAACCTTGTCACCATTCCCGAGCACACCTAGTGAAGTAGCTTTACCCGTTTCAAGATCAATCGACACTAATAATGTTTCGGTTTGACTCTTTATCGTCACCGCAGCCAAGGCAATGTTATTGATGTCTGAAATATCCATGGAAGCATCCGTCACATCACCTAAACCAAGGTTACCTATGGTATAAAGCACGCCAAGATTAGGCGATACAGAAGGCTTCACACCTTCTTTCGTCCCCTGCATCAAGAGCGCATTTAAGTGGCGGTCAATAGCATAATTGGTGGTGAGTTTTTCATTCGCTGTGTTATAGGTATACGCGGCAGCAACAATATCAGGCTTGGCGCCAAAGTGACTATCTGAAGGTGCAAACGCTAATGCCGGATCAATCTGCAAGCCAGCAGCCTTCTTGTCAAAATCGACCACACTGCCGTTATCAGGGTGCAACCTTAAGTTTAAATCGCCATTGCCCACTACTCTCAATTTATCTGCCGCAGGGTTAAAATCAAATCCAAAAGTTTTGCCTTGGAGATAACTAACAGGCTCAGAACCGTTAACGAGTACGGCTTGCCCTGTACTCGTATTAATCAGGTAAATTCTGCCGGACTGAGCCAGCGCATACATGTCACCATAAGCCACACGATAGTCTATCCCAACAATATCATCACCACTCTCAAGACCGCTCAATGCCACCGATTGAACAACTGTGGATGGTGTCGAAGGATTCACGTTAACCAGATGATTGCTTTCAGTTAATACCCAAACCGAAGATGGTGTTTTAACCTCAGCTAGTGCACAAGTTGTTAATGACGCCCAAGTAGCCACTGTGGCCACCACTTTAATGGTCAAGCTTGATTGGTTTAATTTCACAACATACTCCTGCATAAATTGCACAACGAAAAACTCAAATGCCAAAAATCGAAGAAAATGGCAACCGAGCTTCACAGCTTCATTATGATAAGTATAGGATGCTTCACCACTTTGTTGAGCTGACTCACTCGTTAAGTAAAAAGCGGCACCCTCTCAGGTCGGATGATGACGCCTCATAACTGTTGTTTCTGTTGTTTCTGTTGTTTCTGTTATCGTTGTTTCAGTTATTGTTATTTCATTTCCCGGTTTTTTGTAGCGAGTGTTCATTGATTGCAGTCTCGCTTAGGGACGCACATTATCGTGGCCCCATACCCAATGCCAATAACAAGCTGATCGCCGCCATAGGGCGTCCGCTTTGTTCATGCCATTGATTAAAAGCAGCTTGTACTTTTGCTAAGTCACTCTTACTCGTTGGTGTTTTACTCACGATATCTTGAGCAACTAAGGCCGTGACTACGTCATCCGTTAACCGGAACGTATCCTTGCCGACCATTCGCAAAATAGCAGGGCCTGAATGCCCACCTAATTGACGCCCATGCTTTTTCAAATACGCCCACAAGCCAATAATGTCGGCAACTGGCCAATCAGCAATAAACTGGCCAAAACTCCCGTGATCACGGCTTACTTCCGCTACCATCAGTGCATTAGCACGAATTGACTTAATTTTCCCAAAGTGACGAATTAACTCTGCGTTATCCATAAAGCGCTCAAGCTGCTCATCACTCAGTAAACAAAGCTTTTCAGGGTCGAAATGCCAAAACGCCCTTTCAAAGGCTGGCCATTTGCTATCAACCAAGGAATGTTTCAAACCGGCTCTAAAGACTCTGCGGCATATTATTGATAGATATCGATCATCCGTAATCGACAAAAGCTCTTTCGGCGATGCCACGGATGGTAACAAGGAGTTAATTTCCTCCTCAGACCGATATTGCAGCGCTTGCTGCCAAATCCATTCTACTGACTTCACCCAAACCACTCTTTGCTATTAATGATATTGTTAACGCTATATCGTCGTTAGCGACTGCCGTTAAGACTCATCATCACCACTAAAATCAAGAGCGACCGAGTTAATGCAATAGCGTTGACCAGTCGGCTGGGGTCCGTCGGGAAATTGATGCCCTAGATGCGCATCACACTGAGCGCAACGAACTTCGATTCGGCGCATTCCGTGACTTAAGTCTTCGATTCGACGCACAGCATCCTCAGTCACCGGTTGCCAATAACTCGGCCAACCAGTGCCCGATTCAAATTTATGTTCTGAGTAAAACAACGGCGCTTCGCAGCAGATACAATGATAAGTACCAACACCGTCAAAGGTATAATATTTCCCGCTAAAGGGAGGTTCTGTGCCGCAATGACGGGTTACATAATATTCTTCTGGGCTTAAGCTTTCTTGCCATTGCGCATCCGTTTTTTTAACTGTTTTTTCGTCTTTATCATCGGCCACAGTGGCACTCCTTATACAGCAGGAATTAAACTCATCATCGCCCATTGATAGGACCACGTCTCAATGATGAAGAATACCCTAATGCTTAACTGAACTGAAACTCACACCTCAAGCCCTGACTCATATCAGAATCCCTTAATTATGTTATTGCACAGGGCAATGTGCGGCGTATGATAGGCGCTGTTTTCTTTTCCATTTCAAGTAACTGAGGTCCATCAATGCCCATAGTGCGCAAGTCCAACAAGCTGACGAATGTCTGTTATGAAATCCGTGGGCCTGTTCTTGAAGAAGCGAAACGTTTAGAAGAAGACGGTCAGCGAATTATCAAACTCAACATTGGTAACCCTGCACCGTTTGGTTTTGATGCGCCTGAGGAAATTATTCAGGACATGATCCGTAACCTGCCAGATGCCCAGGGTTACTGCGACTCTAAGGGGTTGTTCTCCGCTCGCAAAGCGGTCATGCAAGAGTACCAGCGCAAACAAGTTAAAGATGTTTGTATTGAAGACATTTATCTAGGTAACGGCGTTAGTGAGCTTATCGTGCTTTCAATGCAGGCGTTGATTAATGATTTCGACGAGATGTTGATCCCCGCTCCTGACTACCCACTGTGGACGGCCGCCGTCAGCCTTTCTGGTGGAACACCCGTGCACTATCGCTGCGATGAAGACAAAGGGTGGGCACCCGATATTGACGATATGCGCAGTAAAATCACCGAGCGAACTCGTGGGATTGTCATTATCAATCCGAACAACCCAACGGGCGCGGTCTACAGCAAAGAGATTCTACTACAAATTACGGAATTAGCCCGTGAGCACCAGCTCATGATTTTCGCTGATGAGATCTATGACAAAATTCTTTACGACGATGCTCAACATATTCCAATGGCATCTCTGAGCGACGATGTTTTAATTATGAGTTTCAATGGCTTATCCAAAACATATCGTTCAGCGGGTTTCCGCTCTGGCTGGATGGTACTGAGCGGACCGAAGCATCGTGCAAGAGATTATATCGAGGGTTTAGACATGCTCTCGAACATGCGCCTGTGTGCCAACGTTCCTGCTCAAAATGCTATCCAAACAGCACTTGGTGGCTACCAAAGCATTAATGAACTCATTGTGCCCGGCGGTCGGCTTTATGATCAACGTGAACTTGCTTTCAATAAGTTAAACGCAATTCCTGGCGTTTCTTGTGTGAAGCCGCAAGGTGCCTTATACCTATTTCCTAAGCTCGACCCAACGATATATCCCGTTGAGAACGATGAAAAGTTCGCTCTCGACTTGTTAACTCAACAGAAAATTCTGATTGTCCAAGGATCCGGATTTAATTTAACCGATACCCAACACTTCCGTATTGTCTTTCTGCCACGTGAAGATGAGCTGGAGGAAGCGATCGACCGCCTCGCAAAATTTCTAAAAGAGTATCGGGAAGATAGACTTAGCAGTACAGAAAAGCCCGTGTTAATGGGTAGCGAGCTGGTATAAGCGAATTACCCCGTAACTATCAATAACCTGTAGTTATTGATAAAGGCGCCGATACGTTATTGACACGAAGCGGCGCTGTGGTGCTCTGGCAGGCAGATTGAACGATATAACGGAAAGGCGGCTTACAGGAAGAACAATGAAACCTCTGTTTTTATTGATTGTGTTACTTTTCTCACCGTTAGCGATGGCTGACGACGTCAACCTCATCGCCTCTTACTGCAAAAAACAATGGTCTGGAGATAAAGGCTTACAGTCCTATTGCATTAAAAACCAACGCAATTATAAAGATTGGCTAGATTACATACGTAAGCGTGTTTTCTCAGACGACGCATCCCGCATCGTCATGAAAGCCTGTGTCAACAAATATAAACCTGACTATCAGCGCGCTTTTAACTGCTACTGGAAGTAGTTAGTCTGCCATTTTATACACTAACGTTTTTAAGCCTTTCTCCTGCGCTTTCTCGTAAAAACCACTAGGCAATGGTAAGCGCTCTACATATTTTGCACTGGGACAGTGTTCTCTCATCAACGATTTTAAAAATTCACTATTAATGGCTGGATCATTGAGACAAAGTAAAACTTGCGTGCCGGGCTGAGTGATTTCTGGCAGACGTTTTAAAACGCGCTGATAGTCTTTAGTTGCAACAAAACTTCCCTTTTGAAAGCTAGGCGGGTCAATTATCACTAAATCGTAACGCCCAAGCCGCTTTACCTTACCCCAAGATTTAAACAGATCATGCCCAAGAAACTTCACTCGCGATAAGTCATGGTCGTTTAAACGGTGGTTATCGCGACCTTTGGATAACGAAGGTTTGCTCATGTCTAAATTTACAACCTGCCTCGCACCACCAGCAATAGCGGCCACCGAAAAAGCACAGGTGTAGGAAAATAGATTTAATACATTGGCCTCCATTGATTGCCGACGAACCCAACGTCGCCCTTCTTCCATATCAATAAAAAACCCGATGTTTTGCTGTTGCGCCGGATAAATCCAATACGCCAAGTCGTGTTCAGTGATTTTGACTTTCTGATCCAACTCACCCATTAAAACGACTGATGGCGACTGAGCAAGAAAGCGCTGTTGCAACACCACTGAACGAACCGCAGCGATGCCGTTCACACGAGTCTGTAATTCATTGATAAACGTGTCTGGCTGCTCAGCATACAAGGTCACCAGCAATAGACCCACCGGTGAAAAGTAGTCCACATTGATAAACTCAAGCCCTTCGAAACAGTGACCTCTACCATGAAAAACACGTTGTGTTTCAGGGAGTTTCTCCGATGACAGTGTGGCCAAAGATTCCAACCTATCCCACAATGCTTGCATAGTAATTAACACCTTTAAGAAATGGCTCTTGGTATTGAGAAAAAGGATTGATTATACGCCACTTTATAGTGAAACTTGTCGCGAATATCGGCTTGAAACTTTACCGATAGCACCCCATCTAATACTCATAATTATTTTTCATACGATAGGATGTACCATGAGGATTTTGCTGTTTTTGGCCACTAACTTGGCCATTATATTTATTGCGAGCGTCACCCTAAGTCTCTTAGGTGTTGGCTCAATGCTTCAAGCCAACGGCGTAGACCTCGACTTGGCTAACCTACTAATCATTTGTGCTGTCTTTGGTATGGCAGGCAGTATGGTTTCACTGTTCATTTCGAAATGGATGGCAAAACGCTCTACCGGCACACAAATTATCGAACAACCACGTAACGCTGACGAAAAATGGCTGGTTGATACTGTGCAAGAACTGGCAGACAAAGCCGGCATTAAAATGCCTGAAGTAGGTATTTTCCCTTCCCAACAATCCAATGCTTTTGCCACCGGCTGGAATAAGAATGACGCCTTAGTCGCCGTGAGTGCAGGATTACTCCAACGCTTTCGCCCTGAAGAAGTTCGGGCAGTACTGGCTCATGAAATTGGTCACGTTGCCAACGGCGATATGGTGACCCTTGCGCTGGTTCAAGGGGTAGTAAACACCTTTGTTATGTTCTTCGCTCGAATTATCGGCCACTTCGTTGATCGCGTCATTCTTAAAAATGAGCATGGTCACGGACTAGGTTTTTGGGTTGCGACCATCGTCGCTGAATTGGTTTTGGGCATTCTGGCTTCTATGATCGTCGCCTGGTTCTCTCGATTCCGCGAATATCGTGCAGATGAAGCAGGTGCCACTCTCGCCAGCCCCCATGCAATGATTGGTGCACTTCAACGCCTAAAAGCAGAACAAAACCTACCGAATGAAATGCCCGATCAATTAGTCGCTTTTGGTATCAGAAGCGGTCTATCACAAGGTTTAGCCGCTATGTTTGCAAGCCATCCTCCATTGGAAGATCGCATCGACGCGTTGCGTCAACGCAGCTAATATCTTTCTGCCTATGCAAAAAAAGGGGCTTAAGCCCCTTTTTTCTTCCCCTACAAACCGTTACCGAAGACATAAACTTTAACAATGGCTTTTGCAACAACGCAGATCGGCGTTAAATCGCACCTAAATCTTTCAACATTTGTTGGTAAACGAAGCCACTTAGCACCAAGCTGGTTTCTTCACTCAATTCAGTAAACTCAACGCCATGTATAACCCGAAAGTCACCACTAATCGGGTCTTCATAGTCTTCGACATTACGGATTACTGCATTCACCATCAAGAGCTGGTCTACATCACCCACCGGCATTCTTGCCGTCATTAATAACGACGCACCTACATCACCTAACAAATCACTAGCTTCTAGCCGAGCGCCATGAAGACTGATATCCGCACACAACGCCTGACGCGGCCAACCAGCTTTGCTGTTTAAGGATTCGTCCTTGTCCAACGAAACAATCACTTTTGCACGTGCTCGTACCGTTTTACGAATTTGCACCACATCGACAGATTTGGGGTATTCAAGAAAGAGTAAAGGGAGCGCCGCTGAGGGAGCTTTCAATAATCGGGTACTAATCGCACAAGCCCTATTAGCCACGATAAAACGTAAGGTAACAGGAACACCTGCTGGCAATTTTTTCAGCTGTAACGATTTCGGCCCCAATGACAGCATCAACAACTTGTTAGCATGAGCACCAGCATAACTGGCCTTTAATCGTAACCGCGGTGTATTGGTTTCTATGCGCACATCTTCGCCAACAGCCAAGCGCAGCG
>JBLXCH010000076.1:0-15753 GCA_048265065.1 Motiliproteus sp.
CAATGGAGTGCCTTTTCTCTTTACAGCTAACGGTTGGTTAGTCTGCCATTTGAGCATTGACAACAGCGACTGCTGTCATATTGAAAATGCTGCGAGCAGAGTTGCTGGCACCAAGCAGGTGGACTGGTTTAGCCGCGCCAAGGAGGATAGGTCCTACTGCGCTGCCTTCGCCACTGAGCTCTTTTAACAATGCTTGAGTAATGTGGCCTGCTTCGAGGTTTGGCATTACGAGTAAATTAGCCTGCCCTTTAAGGCCGCACTCTGGCATAAACTGCTTACGAACATTCTCATTCAATGCTGAGTCGGCATGCATTTCGCCATCAACCTGTACTTCAGGTAACTTCTCGCGGATCGGCTTAATGGCTGCACGCATTTTAGTCGAGGAGTCTAGCGAGTTAGTACCGAAGTTGGAATGACCAAGTAGGGCAATCTTCGGCAGGATACCAAACCGAGCCACTTCTTCAGCGGCCAATACTGCGGTGTCAGCAATTTCTTGCGTGCTTGGGTTGGGGTTAATGTGCGTATCGCAGATAAACAACGTTCGTGAAGATAAACTCACAGCTGTCATCGCAGACAATCCGCGGATGCCTTCCTTTGTCCCGATAATTTCATTAATTCGCTTAAGGTGAGAACGGAAACGTCCACGAGCACCGCAAATCGCCGCATCGGCGTCACCGGCAAGAACCATCATGCAAGCAATGGCAGTGTTGTCGTTGTGCATTACTCGACGGGCTTCTCCAGGAGCGATACCGTGGCGTCCCATGATTTCAAAATAGGATTTGGTGTACTGTTCTTCTTTAGGGTTGTTGCTAATGTCAATAACTTCAACATCAACGCCTGGGCGAATACGCAGCTGAATATCTTCAATGTGTTCTTCGATAATGCTTTGGCGGCCAAGTAAAATTGGCTTGGCGACGCCTTCATCGACCGCAAGCTGAACTGCGCGTAAAACTCGTGCGCTTTCACCTTCGGCATAGACCACCCGTTTTGCTTCTTTTTTCGCGCGCTCGATCACCGGAGCCATTACCTGACTTGAACGGTAGGCAAAGCTCGCGAGTTTGTGGCGATATTCTTCAAGGTCAGCAATAGGACGCTTAGCAACGCCAGAATCCATAGCGGCCTTGGCAACAGCCGGTGCTAGTTTGCTGATGAGGCGCGGGTCAAACGGTTTAGGAATTAGATACTCTGCACCGAATTTCAACGATTGGCCGTTATAGGCACGCTGTACGATTTCAGTGATTTCAGCGACCGCCAAGTCTGCTAGTGCTTTTAAGCAGGCAACCTTCATCTCTTCGTTGATGGTGGTTGCACCAACATCCATTGCGCCACGGAAAATGAAGGGGAAGCAGAGTACGTTGTTTACTTGGTTCGGGAAGTCAGAACGGCCAGTTGCGATGATGGCGTCTGGACGTGCATCGCGGGCATCCTGCGGCATAATTTCAGGTACAGGGTTTGCTAGCGCCATGATGATAGGTTTATCTGCCATGGTCATCAGCATGTCTTTGTTAAGTACATTACCTGCTGACAGACCTAAAAACACATCAGCGTCTTTAATAACATCGGCAAGCTTACGAGCGTCGGTTGCTCGGGCATAGCGGGCTTTATAAGGGTCCATTTCTTCAGTGCGGCCCTCATAGACGACACCGGCAATATCGGTAACCGTGATGTTTTCCGTAGGTAAGCCCATTTTCACTAATAGGTCTAAGCAAGAGAGGGCGGCGGCACCAGCGCCAGAGGTGACTAGCTTGATGTCTTTAATGTCTTTGCCAACAATGCGTAAACCGTTATAAATCGCCGCGCCTGCAACAATAGCTGTACCATGCTGGTCATCGTGAAACACAGGAATGTTCATTTTTTCTTTGAGCTCTTGCTCAATAATGAAGCATTCAGGGGCCTTGATGTCTTCAAGGTTGATACCGCCAAAAGTCGGTTCTAGACGAGCTACAGTTTCAATAAATTTATGTGGGTCAGTTTCGTTGACCTCAATATCAAAGCAATCAAGGTTAGAAAACTTTTTGAACAGAACAGCCTTACCTTCCATTACTGGTTTGGACGCTAATGGACCAATCGCCCCTAAACCAAGTACCGCTGTACCATTAGTGATGACACCGACCAAGTTGGCTTTAGCTGTTAATTCAAAGGCTTCCTCGGGGTTTTTCGCAATTTCCATACAGGCATCAGCGACGCCAGGGGAGTAGGCAAGTGCTAAATCTTGCTGTGTTGCCATTGGTTTTGTCGCAACAATCGCCAGCTTCCCGGCGGGAGCCATGCGGTGATAAAGTACTGCGTCGTCAATAGTGGTTGCCATTCAAAAATTACCCGAGATTAGCGTTTGATAAAACTCTTGTTAGAGTGATGATTACTCGTCTGGCACTCTCTTTAAAGATACAGACAAGGTTAGTTTATTTTTGACTGATATGGGATCTTGTATCTTTACAAAGAGCGTGTTTTTTTACAACGATCCATTTTTTGTAGCTTACTGCTAAGCGCCCGTCAGTAACAGAGTTCAGGCAATAATGATCTTTTTTTGATCTGTATCCTCAAAAATCTTCTGCTAAATTAGAGTTCTTAAACTAATCTACAAATTATTCTATCCAATTACTCAGACTGATAAGGATTTGTCGGTTTAACCTTATTTTCAACCTTGTTTGGATCAAACGGAAAATTTATGTTCAGCACAATTAAAAGTAAGTTGGCCCTGATGGTGGGCTTATATATTTTTATCCTATTGATCATTTGTGGTGTATCGATTTACACGACGAATAAAATTCAGCACGAACTGCATCAGGTGACAGCCGAGGATATTCCATTAACTAAGAAAATAACTCACGTGCTGGAAGGGCAAGCAGAGACTGCCATTGTACTTGAGCAGATAATGGTGAGTTATTTGGAAAATGATGTGATTCCCATAGATAAGGCAGAAAAATTCTTGGCACTGTCTGAAAAAGAAAAAGGTGCTCTACAAGGTACAGAACAATTTCTGGATCAGTTGATTGCAGATTATGCAGGCGGCGCCCCTGAAGCCTTACTGACATTACAGCCTAAAATGCACCAAATAACCCAGCTCTTTGATCAATATTTCCTTCAGGCAAGGCATGTATTGGAAGTTTTAGAAAATGAAGGGTTTGCGGCGTCGAAAGATGAGCTGCACAAAGTTGAAGAAGACGGTGGGCGACTGACGCGGAGTCTGGGTGAGTTTTTACTGGCTGTTGAGCTTATGACAGAGGATGCCTTGTTAGGTGTAGAAGCTCATGAGCAACAACTATTGTCTACCTTGATTTTCTTAGGGGTAGGCTCGATTGTCTTGGGTTCTTTGGGGGGCTTGTTAGTCGCGCGCTCAATACTTAAACCTTTAGGCGCGGAGCCTCACGTTCTGTCCCGCTTGAGTGGACGCATCGCTGAAGGAGATTTGCGCTTAGACAGTGCCGATACTTCGGGTGCAGTTGGTGTTTATCACTCCATTGTTCAGATGCGAGATAATCTGCGTGAATTAGTGATAGATATCGATAATGCTAGCGCTCAAGTATTGTCTAACGCTGAGAAAAGTATGGCTATGAATGAACTCAGTGATGATGCGATTAAAGGGCAGCATGAAGAAACAGAAATGGTTGCCACGGCTGTTCAAGAAATGTCATCGACGGTACAAGAGATAGCCTCAAGCGCCAGTCAAACAGCGGATGCCACGCAGACTTTGTTAGATTCAACCGAGGCAGGAACACAGACAGTCAATCGTGCTGTTGATGCGATGAATGCCTTAGTCGAAGATATTAATACAACTAACCAGCATATTACCGAGCTGAAAGAAAACGCGAGCAATATAGGATCTGTTCTAGAAGTGATAAAGAGCATCGCTGAACAAACTAATTTGTTGGCTCTTAATGCGGCCATTGAGGCGGCGAGAGCGGGTGAGCAAGGGCGTGGCTTTGCAGTAGTTGCCGATGAAGTTCGCTCATTAGCGCAGCGCACGCAAGCTTCAACGGCGGAAATTAATGCCATGGTAGGTAAAATCCAATCTGGTACAGATACTGCTGTTAGCGCTATTCAACAAAGTGTTAGCTCAATGGGTGGTGCTTTGAGCTTGGTAAATGACAGCGGTGAGTGTTTACATGATGCAAATACAGGCATGCAGCATATTAATGATATGAATACTCAAGTTGCGACTGCCGCAGAAGAACAGTCGTCAGTGGTAGAAGAAGTCACCCGTAATATAGAAGCAATCAATCAATTGACGTTCGAAACCTCAAATGCTTCAAACAGCTCTAAAGAAGCTGTAACCAACTTAGTCGCAGTGGCTAACCAGTTGGTCGAAAAGGTCCATCGTTTTAACGTAGGAAAATCAGCATGATTCCAACGCCTGATTTTCTGACGTTAATCGTTTAATCCATAATTCCTCTTGCGTCATTCTTGCTGAAGCCGATAGAATACGCGCACATTTGATATGGGGCCTTAGCTCAGCTGGGAGAGCGCAACACTGGCAGTGTTGAGGTCAGCGGTTCGATCCCGCTAGGCTCCACCAAATTGACTGTTGTCAGGTTGCTGACACACTTTGTGTCCCATTCGTCTAGCGGCCTAGGACACCACCCTTTCATGGTGGCAACAGAGGTTCGAATCCTTTATGGGACGCCATTCATTGATAACCTTTGTGATTACAACCTCATTTGGGGCCTTAGCTCAGCTGGGAGAGCGCAACACTGGCAGTGTTGAGGTCAGCGGTTCGATCCCGCTAGGCTCCACCAATTTTCATGTTTGATGCTTAGTTGTCTATCACGAGATCATCAATGTGGCAGTAATCTGCTTTGAGCGCATTAGCGAGCAGTCTTGCTTTCCCCAGTCGCACGCGGCTTCTTTCGATATCAATGACTTGTGTTGGGCAGTGCCAGTCTACTTCCGGCAAGGTTTGCCGAGTTATCCCATCAGTCATTAAATAGATTTGTAGATTGGCCTTCTTAGGCTGTTTGAGCGATTGTTGATAAACCTGATCGACCATGTCGATTGCCAACGCTAAAGGTGTGCCACCGCCAGTAGGTAACTCTGATAAATGATCAGCCGCTGATTGAGTTGCGCGTTTCGGCTTGATGAGCCAGTGGACTTGATTATTGCCAAATCCAATTAAGCCAAATTGGTGACGTTGTAAGTAGGATTGTTGATAGATCCATTCGGTGACGCCTAGCGCATCATTCACTCCGGCAGCTTTACGGGTAGAACCAGAAGTGTCAAGAACGACAAGGTTAAGTAATTGCTCGTGATGTTTGCGCTGTTGCTGAATGGGTTCAAGTTTATCGGTTAATGCGCAGTTGGTGAGAGTTTTTAACCAGTCAACCTGACCATCAAAGGCGCTGCCAGTTTGGTGGCCACCACGGCTTGCTTGCGTAGTAAAATGGCTTTTTCTGGCTAAATCAGCGTTTAACGATGTTTTTTTTTATCGCGAAATGGTGTGAGCTGTCTTATTGCACCTTGATTGATTGTCTCCGCAGGGAGCTCACCCCAATCGTTTTGGCTTTCAGCCGCGTTTTGTGTTGCTTGATCCAGTAAATCATCGGTTGAGTGCTGACGGTTACTTTCAGCAGGGTGGTTATTCTTTTGTGGAGTATTGTTTGCTGACGAATTGCCGTTGGTTGAGGTCTGATTGCTTGACGGTGGTTGTTTGCTAGGTTGGCGGCGATGGCATAAAACAAATTCGGCCACGGCATCAATATGCGCTTGATTGACCTTAGTAGCACCGACCCATGCAGCGAAAGCTTTTGCTGCACGTTGTAGCGCGATGTCGGCACGTAGCCCATCGCAGCCAGCAGCTTCGCAAAGTTCGGCTATATAGAACTGTTCCGTGGAGTCTAGGTTGATAGTAGAGAGTAGCGATTGTGCTGTCTGTATGCGTAAATCAAGTTGGTTTTGTTCGTCGGCGTAGTCTGCAGCAAAGCTGTTTGGATTTTCATCAAAAGCGAGTCGCCGTTGCACGGCAATAACTCGTTCCTCAGCCGTTAGGTTTTCTTGTAGTTCGGTACAAAGCGGGAAACGGTCAAGCAGTTGAGCTCGTAGTTCGCCTTCTTCGGGGTTCATGGTGCCTATTAGTAAAAAGCGTGCGCTGTGCTTATGGCTGATTCCGTCACGTTCGATGTGATTGGTGCCAGAAGCGGCAACATCAAGCAGTTGATCCACTAAATAATCGGGTAGTAAATTAACTTCATCAACATAGAGAACACCGTTGTCTGCTTTGGCTAGTAATCCAGGCTGAAATTGAATGTCTTTGTGTTGGAGGGCCTTCTCTAGACTTAGAGTGCCAATGAGCTGTTCTTCGGTGGCGCCTAGGGGTAAATTGACGAACTTATCGGAGCCGATGCTGGGTAGGCTAGCAAGGCCACGAGCAAGCGTCGATTTTGCAATACCACGTGGGCCACTGATGAGAACACCACCGATTTTCCAGTCGATCGCATTCAAAATCAGCGCTAGCTTAAGCGACTCCTGCCCAACGACGGCACTGAAGGGAAACTGCGGTGATGATTCTGGCAATGACATGGCGTTCAATGGGCTTGCTGAAAGAGAAAGAAGGCAGTCTACCTTTTATCTGCTTATTAGAGAAGGAACCTGACCATCCTCTATTGATCGATCTTCAACTATCTTCAATTATGTTTAACTTAACGTGAGCGAAGGCTGTATTGAATCAGCAATCATGTGCCTTTTTGAAAATCAATGTAATGGATGTGGCTAGGAGAATGTGTGTCGGTTGAGTTGATTTTAGGTTTAGCGGCGTTTATTACCTCTATAGTGGCCGGTGTTGTTGGTTTTGGTGGGGGGCTAATGCTGATTGCCATCCTTCCCATCTATTTAAATCCAGCATTAATTATTCCTATTCATGGTGTAAATCAGTTAGCAAGCAACTCCTCGCGGATGCTGTTTTCTCTAGGCTCGGTGCAGTGGGCATTATTGCCTCGGTTTTTGCTAGGGTCTTTTATCGGGGCCGGCTTGTTAGGCTTTGTTGTGGTGAGTATTCCTTCGGATTACATTCCATTAGCCATTGGAATTTACCTCTTATTAAACCTATGGTGTGCTCGCTTTTCACGGTTTATTAGTCGTTATGAAAATTACTATGTGATTGGTTTTTTGCAAACAGGTTTAGGTTTAGTGGTCGGTGCAACAGGGCCATTAGCATTAAGTGTGTTGACTAAAAATCTAACCAAGAATGATGAAGTCATCGCGACCAGTGCGATGTTTATGACCATAAGTCATTTGGCTAAAGTATTGGTTTTTGGTTTCGTTGGCTTCTCACTCTTTGAGCATGCGCACTTATTGCTTTTCATGGTGGTGGGATCTGTCATGGGCTCGTTTGTAGGAACGCAGTGCCGTCGGAAAGTCGATAATGAAAAACTAATGTTGGCGATAAAAATTTTATTGACGCTATTGGCGCTTAGAATGGTAGTAGCAGCCCTTTGGTGAGGGTGCGTGTGTTGTTTTAACGTACACGCTTAAGAGTCAATTCAACTCGTCTATTAAACGAAGGTTGATTAGACTGATACTGCTAAGATTGTTTTTCGATGAATTTAACAATTAGATGAATTTAACAATTAATAGAAGGGCACTTTATGCAGTTTATTAAAATAGCTTCTCTGGTGTTGGTGACGTTTTTTGTCGCTGGTTGCCAACTACATCAAGTAAAAGGCGAAGTGGGTGGCGTTGAGGTAGATGCTAAAACGAAGGAAAGTAAGGCCGAAAATGAAGGCGGTTTTTGCCCGCCCGGACAAGCCAAAAAAGGAAACTGCTAAGTTTTAAGCTACGTCATATTACTGCCACAGAACTGCTCCAATCTTAACCCTTTTCTTGTTACCAGAGTGGTTACAGGAGTGGTTATAGGAGTGGTTGGTGAGTGAGTGATTTAATAACGGAGCTAGAAAGATTGTTTACTACTTATGGTGGTCATGGCTACGGTGAAGGCTGTACGAAGTATGAACACATGGCGCAATGTGCCTGCTGGGCTGAAGCAAAGGGCTATAGCGATCATCTGATTGCCGCGGCGTTTCTTCATGATATTGGGCATCTGTTGGCTGATGATGAGCAGTTACCGGAGCGGGATGAATGGGGCTATGCGCAACATGACGAACTAGGGGCTAGCTGGTTAAAAAGCTTTGGTGTTAGTGACAGTGTTTGTGACCCGATTGCTCTTCATGTGCAGGCCAAGCGCTATTTAGTGGCCACCAACAAAGACTATGCGAGCAACTTATCTGTAGCCAGCACGGTAACGCTGGCCCAGCAAGGTGGTCCATTTACTGAAAGTGAATGCCAGTATTTTGCGGCATTACCTGCATTCGCGGATGCTATCCAACTGCGTGAATTGGATGAGTTAGGGAAAGCGGATGATATCAACTTACCTGAATTGCAATATTGGTTGGAAAAATTACAGGAACTACTAAAGCTAGACCCAGCGGTTAGTGTGAACTGAAAACTATCACGTTGTGATTCTCTCATTGTTAAACTAATTTTATAAACACTGTCTATTGAAAACATTTGGGTCCAGAATCCAACGTCAATCTTGCTGTTCGGATAGGCTTCGCCCTGAAAGAACATTGTTTAACTTTTGAGTAACCACCATGAAACTGTATCAATGCGCTAATTGCACACACATGTTGTTTTTTGAAAACACCAGTTGTGAAAAATGTGGTGCTGCATTGGGTTTCAATGCTGATGATTTGAGCCTGCAGGCACTAACGGCTGAAGGTGAGTATTATCGCTTTGTGGATCAAAACCACCCGCAAAATCAGACGTTATGGCAGTATTGCGAAAACCATCAGCATGATACGTGCAACTGGTTGGTACGCAGTGATTCAGACACCACCTTTTGCTTAGCCTGCGCGCTTAACCGATACGTGCCTGCCTTGAGCGACGTACAGGATCATGAAGGTTGGCGCGCGTTAGAGTTCGCTAAACACCGCCTAGTTTATAGCCTGTTACAACTCAAACTACCCGTGCAGAATAAGTTAGAACACCCTTCAGGCATCGCCTTTGATGTTATTAATAAAGGTGCACCGGTTCCCGAAGATGCAGCCACGACAATTGGCCATGACCAAGGGAAAATCACCGTTCCTTTAGATGAGACTGACCCGGTGCAACGGGAGCAAACTCGCATCAATATGAAGGAACACTACCGAACCCTGCTTGGCCACTTGCGTCATGAAATTGGTCATTATTACTGGGATCTATTGATCGCAGATAATGAGCAACGACTGGCTGACTGTAGAGCTTACTTTGGGGATGAAACACAAGACTATTCAGAAGCGTTAACGCGACATTATCATCAAGGGCCACCTGCTGATTGGCGCCAGCGTTTTATCAGTGCGTATGCGAGTTCTCATCCATGGGAAGATTGGGCTGAGACTTGGGCGCATTATTTTCACATCATGGATGTTTTGGATACAGCGAACAGTTTTGGCTTAAGCTTGTCGCCGCAGGTGCCGAATGGTGAAGGGGTTATGTTTACACTAAACCCCTATGAACAAGCAGATTTTAATGTGTTATTAGAAAGTGCGATCACCTTGAGTGTTGCTGTGAACAGCTTAAATCGCAGCATGGGACAGCCAGACTTTTACCCATTTGTACTCACAGAATCGAGCAAAGGCAAGTTGGCTTATATTCACAGTTTGTTGCAGTCATTGAGATAGATAATCGGCACACGGTAACCCCAGCTGAGTTTTGTAGAAATGTTCATTACGTAGTGGTGATCATTTAAGAAGTTGAGTTCAGTTCTCGGCGTTCATCTTCATCAACTAAAATAGCTTCAACTGCTTGTTGATAGTCTCCGGGGTTTTCCCACAAGCCTCGTTGCATTGCCTCTAATAAGCGTTCAGCCATTTCTTGTAGAGCGTCGGGGTTATGTTCTTGTAAGAACGCACGATTTTCGTCATCCAGCAGATAGGCGTCAGTCACCATACCATATTGATAATCGGCCACTAGATCTGTGGTGGCATCATAAGCAAAGAGGTAATCGACCGTGGCGGCCATTTCAAAGGCGCCTTTGTACCCGTGACGACGAATCGCATTTAGCCATTTCGGATTAACCGCGCGACTGCGAATTACCCGAGCGAGCTCTTCTTGTAGTGTTCTTATTTTGGGGTCAGCAGGGTTAGCGTGATCAGCATGATAAATCTGGGGCTGTTGACGCGATAGCACACGAACTGCGTTAGCCATGCCTCCTTGGAACTGGTAGTAGTCATCTGAGTCGAGAATATCGTGCTCTCGATTGTCCTGATTCTGTAACACGCTCTCTAGGGTGCTTAATCGTTGCTGGAAGGCTGCTGGCGCTTCGGTACCGTTATCGTCTTGTCCGTAGGCAAAAGAGCCCCAGTTTAGGTACGCTTGAGCAAGATCTGCGTCGGTTTCCCAGCAGCGTTCATCAATCAATCCTTGCAGCCCCGCACCATAGGCACCGGGTTTTGAGCCAAAGACTCGCCAGCGTGATTGCTTGTGTGCCTGTGCTGTACTCAACCCTTGGGATTCTAAGTTGGCTTGCTCGTCAAGGATACGAGCACGAATTGGGTTGAGTTCTGGTGGTTCTTCTATCTCTGCAAGGGCATTGACTGCGGCATCAAATAAGCGAACGACATTGGTAAAGGCATCCCGGAAAAAACCGGAAATTCTCAACGTAACATCAACACGGGGTCGATTAAGGATAAAGCCAGGGATGATTTCAAAATCAGTCACGCGATTGCTGGCTGTATGCCAAAGGGGTTTCACTCCCATTAAAGCAAAGGCCTGAGCAATGTCATCGCCACCGGTCCGCATGGTGGCCGTGCCCCAAACGCTAAGCCCGAGTGTTTTGGGGTAATCGCCGTGTTCTTGTAGATGGCGAAGGATCAACGCATCGGCAGACTTTTGGCCTAACTGCCATGCCGCTGGTGTAGGCACGCTACGGGTATCCACTGAGTAGAAATTACGGCCCGTGGGCAAACAGTCTAAGCGTCCTCTAGTCGGTGCGCCGCTTGGCCCCGCGGGGATAAAACGACCCTCTAATCCTGCGATAAAGTGATTGATTTCATCGTCACCACTTTGCAGTAAATCGGCTTTAATTGTGTGTTGAATATGTTCGAATAAGGCTGCGGTAGCAGGCCAGTTTGTCGTATCTAGAATATGACCTTGCTCGGCTTCGGTGATGAACTGTTTTGCCAATAACTCAAGACGTTCACGCGTATCTGCGTTGGATCGCCAATGGTCTTTCGATATTGCCGCAATAAGTGCTGGTCGAGGGCCGTTCCATTCATCGCCGTTATTCAATTGCAGTGGATCAAGGTCGTCCCCTAGTTGTAAATCTTTAGCAATAGCGTGAAGAATACCTTGATCGCAGGTTTGTTGACCGCGGGGTAAGCGGCTAAGTGCGATTAATGTATCGACCAACTGCTCTGCTTGTGGGGCTTCGCCCAAAATATGCAAACCATCACGGATTTGAGCTTCTTTCAGTTCACACAGATAAGTATCTAAAGACTCGAGCAGTCGACTTTCAGTATCAGTATTTTTTATGCTCTCGTCTTCTTCGTGATTAGTCCGATCAAACGATTCTGCATGTGCATCACCGATCAGCTCATCAAGTAAGTGAGTGGATTGAAGTTGCTCAAGAATTTGTTCCCGTAAAAAGTCAGAACGAGGTTTATCAAGACTCATGGCTTGGTAGTACTCATCCACTAAATGCTCTAGTGCCTGTAACTCTCCGTATGTTTCGGCACGGGTCATCGGCGGCATCAGATGATCGATAACCACGGCTTGAGTACGGCGTTTTGCTTGGGCACCTTCACCAGGGTCGTTGACAATGAACGGGTAAAGATGAGGCATCGGCCCCAGCACAATTTCTGGCCAGCATTCGGCCGACAAGCCGGTACCTTTGCCGGGTAACCATTCAAGGTTGCCATGTTTACCAATATGCGCGACAGCTTGAGCTTTGTAGATCTCACGAAGCCAAAAGTAGAAGGCTAAATAGTAATGGGGTGGAACCAGATCAGGATCATGATAATTAGCGGCAACATCGAGATTAAATCCCCGCGCGGGTTGAATACCGACAAAGGTTTCTCCTAAGCGGATGCCAGCAATCATGATGCGACCTTGTCGTACCTTAGGGTCGTCTTTAGGGTGTCCCCAGCGTTCAAGCACCGCGTGTTGATTAGCCGGAGGTAACTGCGCGAAATGCCGTTGGTAATCTTCTAGCGCAATGCTTTGTTTGCAGTGACGTAGGTCCAAGGTGTCGAGATCATTGGTGATGCCACCCAATAGCTCGTGAATTAATGCATCGCCATCGGTGGGAATATTTCCGATCGGGAAACCGGCGTTTTCCATCGCATTCAACAAATTGATAGTTGATGCGGGGGTGTCTAGTCCAACGCCATTGCCAATCCGGCCTTCTTTGGTGGGGTAATTAGCCAGAATTAACGCAATGCGTTTTTCACGGTTCGGTTTTGTTGAAAGCGAGGCCCAACGCTGCCCAAGCTTGGCGACAAAGTGCGCACGGTCGTGGGCCAATTGATAACCGATAATGTCAGACTCCGTTCTATCAGAGCGCTGCTGCAACTCTTTAAAACTGATAGCGCGGCTGATAATACGGCCATCCATTTCAGGTAAGGCAATATTCATCGCTATATCACGCACGCGAAGGCCTTGGCTATTTTTCCAATCGTCATGGCTATTGGCCGCCAGAATGCACTGTAAAACCGGCACATCAACACTAAAATAACGCGTGTTAGTATCATCTCGGCTACTGGCAACGGAGAAACCCGTGGTGTTGAAAATGACCTTTACGTCAGCACTTTGTAACAAATGATTAACTGTGTTGAGACTATGGTCAGATTTTAGGCTAAGTGAAGCGATCGGTAACGGGTTCAGCCCAGCATCAATGATGCATTGAATGAAATCGTCAAAAGCTTGTGTGTTGGCTGATTCTAAGTGGTTGCGGTAGAAAATTATGGCAGCGACTGGTTGCTCGTCTACCCAACTTTTTTGCCAATCTTTTAATGATGATTCTTTGAAGGTAGGGTGGTAAATCAAAGTGTCGGGTAAGGGCCGAGGTTCTTGCCATTGCAGTGGTAAGTTGAATAACCGCTCACCAATAAAGTTAAAGAGTTCATTGGCATTTCGTAAGCCGCCTTCACGTAAATACCGCCATACACGTTGAGGGATGTCTTCATCCACAGTGCTTGCTGCTAGTAGCGTTTGATCAGGCTGGTCATCGCCGGGTACCAGAATTAGCGGAATATTTGATAGTGCAGCTAGCTTTTGTAATTGCTCCACGCCATAAGGCCAATAGGCTTCGCCGCCTAACAGGGACACCACGATAAGCTTGGCGTGTTCGAGCACTTTATCTGCATATAAGTCGAAACTGACCGGCTGTAACAGGTTAAGCGTATTGGCAAGACGGAGCGTTGGGTAATTTGTTGGTAATTGATCAGCGGCACGGGCCAGTAGGCCTAAGACAGAATCTTGGCTGCTGAGAATAATAATATCGGCGACACTCTGGTCGAGATCGATAATCCCTTCTTCATCAAGAAAACCGCCCGGAGCGGCTGCAAGTAAGTGCATAGGTGGGTAAAACTCTCAACTTCCAAAATCAGGGTAAATGCTTACCAAGCAAGGCAGTATTGTAACCGGTATTGCTCGTTGTAAATACCAGTTACAGCTAGGCCTTCGTACAAGAGTCTTCACGCAATCGTAAAGGACAAAACTTGTACAATCAGTTATACTGCGGCCCCTTTTATCTGTTGGCTTGGTTGAAACTTCGTTTTTGACAACTTTCAGGCTAGCAGGCCGCTTTTCGATGTAGGACACCCATTTTGATTACCACCGCAAACATTACCATGCAGTTTGGCGCTAAGCCGTTATTTGAAAACATTTCCGTAAAATTCGGCAACGGCAACCGTTATGGTTTGATTGGCGCTAACGGCTGCGGAAAGTCGACGTTCATGAAAATCTTAGATGGTAGTTTGACGCCGTCTTCAGGGAACGTGTCAGTTACGCCGAATGAGCGTGTCGGTAAATTACATCAGGATCAATTCGCTTTCGAAGAGTATTCAGTGGTTGATACGGTCATCATGGGCCACAAAGAATTATGGGCTGTAAAACAAGAGCGTGAACGTATTTACGCGCTACCTGAAATGACTGAAGAAGAAGGGATGAAGGTTGCTGAGCTAGAAGTTGAGTTTGCAGAAATGGACGGCTATAGCGCAGAGAGCAAAGCCGAAGAAATTCTCCTTGGTGCAGGTATTGAGCAAGATTTGCACTACGGCCCAATGAGCGAAGTTGCTCCCGGTTGGAAGTTGCGGGTGTTGTTGGCACAAGCGTTGTTCTCAGATCCAGATATTTTGTTATTGGATGAGCCGACCAACAACTTGGATATTAATACTATCCGTTGGCTAGAAGATATCCTGAATGAGCGGAAGTCGACCATGGTGATTATTTCCCACGATCGCCATTTCCTAAACGCTGTTTGTACACACATGGCCGATATTGATTACGGTGAGCTAAGAGTTTACCCCGGCACCTATGATGATTTCATGCGGGCATCGACAGCTATTCAAGAGCGTATGCACTCAGAAAACGCCAAGAAAAGTGCGCAAATTGCCGATCTACAGCAGTTCGTTAGCCGATTCTCTGCCAACGCTTCTAAAGCAAAACAGGCAACATCACGGGCAAAGCAGTTAGAAAAAATTAAATTAGATGACATCAAACCGTCGAGCCGTGTAAATCCTTACATTCGCTTTAACCAAGACAAAAAATTACATCGCCAAGCACTGACCTTGGAAGAATTAGGTCATGGCTTTGATGAAGGTGATTTATTCACCGGCGGTAATATGATTCTTGAAGCGGGCAGTCGTCTAGCAGTTATTGGTGAAAACGGTGCGGGTAAAACCACATTCTTACGTTGTTTGATTGATCAGCTGCAACCGAGTCACGGCACGATTAAGTGGGCTGAAAACGCTACCCTAGGTTATTGTCCGCAAGACAGCACTGATGACTTTGACATGGACATCACCTTGTTTGATTGGATGAGCCAATGGCGCAAACCTAATCATGATGACCAAATTGTGCGAGCTACCTTAGGCCGTCTGCTTTTCTCAGCAGATGACTTTGCGAAAAAAGTAGCGGTTTGTTCCGGGGGTGAGAAAAACCGTTTGCTGTTCGGCAAGTTGATGATGCAAGACCCTAACGTTTTGATCATGGATGAACCGACCAACCACTTGGATATGGAGTCGATTGAGTCATTAAACTTAGCGCTTGAAAACTTCCCTGGTACGCTTATTTTTGTCAGCCATGATCGTGAATTCGTTTCATCGTTGGCGACCCGTGTACTTGAAATCAAAGATCATAAAATGGTCGATTTCCAAGGGACTTATGAAGAGTATCTTGCCAGTCAAGCGGTGTAGTTTTTACACTGTTAATACTCACGCACTCCGTATGCACTGTGTTTGCTAAAAGCGGCAAGCACAGTGAAAGTTAGTCGTATGAGCTAGCTTCTTTTTTGGCTGCCATAAAAGCCAATGTCTAAGTGGGTATTCTTGAACGTACTTTGACTGCTCAATTATCTAAAACATAATCTTCAGGCATAACACTGTTGACCTAAAGTTGCCTTTAACTTTTATGCTGTCTTTAGACTATTGTTTTCTCAACTATCGAGGTTTTCATGGACGCAGGTTTTTGGCACCGGAAGTGGAAGAATAATGAGCTAGGGTTTCACATGGCGGAAGAAAACCCTTTGTTGGTGAAGCATTTTAAGCAGCTGTCTCTTAATCATTC
>JBLXCH010000077.1:0-15272 GCA_048265065.1 Motiliproteus sp.
TCCCCTAGCCCGCATGTTGCATCAGATGTTTGAGGCTGCCCCGGAACCGGCCGCTATAAGAGCCATGCTGTTCACAGCATGAAAAATTGATCAATAAACGTTCAGTGGCAGTGTTTCGGGCGCAACTTCCCCAAACCCCATTGTTTATACCGTGCCGGGGACAGCACCACTGTTGCTATCCGGACAACAGTTTGCGCATCACCTGCGCGTATAGAACTTGGTCGGGATAATGGCTATTCATCATGATCCGGATGCGCCGGGTGTTTCGTGTGACGACCGCGCCGATTTTCAGTAGGCGCAGCCGTAGGGTTGTGACCTGCGCGCGCACATAGCGTGTGCCGCGCAGATAGCCGCTGCGCAGCCGTTCCAGCAGCACATACGCCAGCCCTGACAGCAGCAGGCGGAACTGATTGGGCCACCACTCGTGACAGCTCGTACGGTCGGAGAACAGCCACTTCTGTTCCTTGATCCGGTTTTCCATCTCGCCCCGCAGGCAGTAGCGCCGGTCATACAGCCACTTCGGTGCACCAGACAGATTGGTCACGACATAGCGGTTGTTCGGGCCCTGATAGGAGAACTCGCACTTCGCGATGATGCGGCGTTTGCGCTTCTTCCAGCTCTTCGCCGCATACTCAAAGCTGGTGAACAGGCGCTGTTTAACGCGGGTGTCACGGAACCGGATTGCCGCCTGATAGCGGCGTTTCAGCGCCAGTTTTTCCAGCCGGCTGTTGGTGGAAATGCCGACGATATAGCTGACATTGTGACGCTCACACCAGCGTAGCAGTCGGGGCCGACAGAAGCCGCCATCGCCGCGAAAGATGATCTGAACATCCGGCCATTCGGCGCGAAGTCGCTTGGTCAGCAAAGCCAGGATCGCCCAGGCATGCTTGGCGGCATCCTCGTAGGCCGGCCGCAGGTAGCTGATCAGCAGCTTCTGTCCGCAAAAGACATGCAGGGGGAGGAAACAGTACCCATCGTAGTGACCATGGAAGTGCCGCCCGACCTGCTGCCCGTGGACACTGTCATCCGTGGCATCGAAATCGAGAATCAAGCGCTTCGGCGGCTTGCGATACGAGTGGATGAACTGCTCGACCAGTTCCTCGTGGATCGCCACCGCCCAGCGACGGTCGGCGTTGAGTTCAAAGCGGCACAGCGTCGACTGGCTGGCTAACGCCTGATCGGTCCCGACGGCGGTCTGAAGCACCAGGTCCTGACGCAGATGCTGATGATCATTCAAATCTTCATAGCCAAGCGCCAGCCCAAAGATACGTTGGCGCAGCATCGTTTCGAGCTGGTGCGTACAGCGGCGTGGATCACGCGGATCCTGGATGCGGCGGGCAACTGAACGGGTCAAGGCGAGGTTGCTGTCGAGTTGCCGCAGCAGCATGGCGCCGGCATCCGAGGTGATGTTGCCACCGTCAAAACTGGTTTGGATTTGACGGCCTTTGCAGCGTGGTAATAAGGGTAGAGTCGAGTTACAATCTGTCATGGGCGATTTGGTTGTTATATTCGACGTAAGCACTTGAATTATAACAGAAAACCAAATCGCCTTTCTTATTTATGCTGCAATATCCGGGCTAGATTGCGTAGAGTTCTGATTTCGTATGACCTGAGTTCATCAGGACATGTTACAAAACTTCCTCCACCAAGACTCATGTTAATCGCAGCAATTGGATATTTGTTTAACAGAACTTGGCGTACATAGCTTAGTGCCGCTAACGTATCACTATTAAAAGCCATTATACATGGAGCAAAACCGGCTCCACCGCAAGAAACATCATCGTTGAATTGTGAGAACACTTGAATAGCGAATTATATTCGCCTCAGAGGCTAATCCAGAGGCATTTGTAAGGCCTCTTTTCCCCGCAGCAATCGCTGCAACATGTGTTCCGTGGTCACAGCCTGCTATATCATAAATATTACAGTTCCTACCAGAGCCATAATCGGTATCTTGTGAGCCACCGTTAGGGCATAAAGTGGTTGAGATTGACGTAGTGTGAGAAAAACATGCTTGGTCAACGACTCCGACTCCGAAGTCAGGATGAGTAAAATCCACACCAGTATCCAATATGACAACAGTTTTTCCCAAGCCGGTTGCGCCATCAAGATGCAGTTCAGGAACTTGTATATTTATAGAAGCTGACTGCATTTGTGGCTTTTCTAGCCTATCGATAGCAACATAATCAAACAATGCTTTATTCGAAAGTAATTCAAACTTTTCACGAGTTTACTCAAAGCGAACATAGTCTGTTAACCCTATTTTCTCCGCATTAATTCCTAGTGATTTTGCTGCGGACAATATTGATTTTACTGCGGCAATACGTTCATTTTTTGTTCCGAGCCTTTCAACTAAATCGTGTCTTACGGTTGGATAAACAATTAATTGGAGCTTTTTATTTTCTGGCTTTTTTATCTGTCTTTCCGATGGCAATACCTTCTTCAATCTTTATATATTCACTCTCAATTCTTTCATATTCAGGAATGGTTGAGATTTGATTTATTGAAGGGGGCGTAAGTGATGAGTTTGGAGTGCATCCAATAATCGCTAATCCGAAAAGCAATAAGATGTAATTCTTCATTCATATATCCTCAATCTGGTTTTAAGGATAGGAACTACACTTTCATAAAAATCACTATCCATTTTAGTAAGTTACGCTAGTAACAAAACTACTGAGAGAACAATATTATTCTCACGGTTCGCTATGATTTGTGTGTCCGTGTAACACGATCAAATGTAGCAGCTTAGGTCAATTTGACCCTACCCCGAATTTCTTAACCACGTAAAAAAGGAAAATCCGGCATGATGAACCTCTGAGATTGTAACCCTCTCTTGAAATCGAGCTATACGGAAGAGCAGATCGCCGGCGCATTAAAACAGTGTGAGTTCCTGCTTTTAGAGAGCGAAGTTCCGATTTGTGTCGGATGTGACATTCTTGGCTACCTTGATTAGTTCTCGGGTGGTAGGTCGCGTGCCAGCCCGAAGTGGAGATGGGTTTAGCAAACACGGAATATCCGGAAATAACGGAAAATACAGCAAGTCTAATCTTGGGAACGACGGCCTGTTGATTAACGACCCAAAGCGGACAAACTCTATCAGCATCCATGTGATCTTTCCCTCTAGCAATTGCATCGGATTTGTATAAAAATCAAACGATTGGACGATCTGATGCCGCCATGCTTAACATACCTTTTGATCAGGCTGGTTGAGAACAGATTTACCGTATAGAAGGAGTAACAGCTCAATGGATCTTTTTTATCCTTTTATATCAGAGGCTTAAGTGCAGCCTAGATTGTCCGATGAAGATTAAAAGGTATACCTTCTAATAATTATTATTAGGTGACTTACCTAATAAATGGACTGTTATGAGTAGTGGTGACCTATGGGCAACTATGCTGATTTAGAAACGGATTTCATAGAGAGAACCATACGGCTGATTGGGCAATATACCGATCTGATTCGAGGACTGCCTTTTGACCAACAACTGAATTATACCCTGACCATCAACTGCCTACTCGGACTGATAGTAATGCCGAAAGAGCGAGTCATTGCATACATTCCTAGAATCGATTTTTGTAAACAAAATCGATGTGAAATGGGGCTAGATGAATCTTTCATTGATGAATCAATAAGAGACCTGAAGGGATTGGTCCTAAATCTAAGGCATTCAGTAGCCCATTTTGATATCAATGTTATTTCGGACTGTGACGAACGCTTGGTTGATTGGGTTGAATTCAAAGGATCGGGCAATCAGCCGGTGATAATCGCGAGGTTTAGAGCAGCGGAAATTTTTCCGTTCCTACAATATTACGCTGATCGGCTTTTGGAAAATATGCGTAACTATCGCCGGTGAAGCTCATAACCAGGGGCTCCATCTGACCGGTTTTCCGCTGGTGCTCCAAACCGGCGCCTGAGCCTAGCCTGCATGTTGCATCAGATGTTTGAGGCTGCCCCAGAACCGGCCGCTATAAGAACCATGCTGTTCACAGCATGAAAAACTGATCCATCAACGATCAGCGACAGTGTTTCGGGCGCAGCTTCCCCAAACCCCATTGTTTATACCGTGCCTGGGACAGCACCAGCGCTGCTATCCGGACAACAGTTTGTACATTACCTGCGCGTACAGAACTTGGTCGGGATAATGACTGCTCATCATGATCTGGATACGCCGGGTGTTGCGTGTAACGACCGCGCCGATTTTCAGCAGACGCAGTCGCAGGGTTGTGACCTGTGCGCGCACATAGCGTGTGCCGCGCAGATAGACACTGCGGAGCCGTTCCAGCAGCACATACGCCAGCCCTGACAGCAGCAGGCGGAACTGATTGGGCCACCACTCGTGACAGCTCGTACGGTCGGAGAACAGCCACTTCTGTTCTTTGATCCGGTTTTCCATCTCACCCCGCAGGCAATAGCGCCGGTCATACAGCCACATCGGCGCACCGGGCAGATTGGTCACGACATAGCGGTTGTTCGGGCCCTGATAGGAGAACTCGCACTTGGCGATGATGCGGCGCTTGCGCTTCTTCCAGCTCTTCGCCGCATACTCAAAGCTGGTAAACAGACGCGGGTTAACGCGGGTGTCACGGAACCGGACAGCCGCCTGGTAGCGACGTTTCAGCGCCAGCTTTTCCAGCTGGCTGTTGGTGGCAATGCCGACGACATAGCTGACATTGCGGCGCTCACACCAGCGTAGCAGCTGATGCCGACAGAAGCCGCTATCGCCGCGAAAGATGCTCTGAATATCCGGCCATTCGGCGCGAAGTCGCTTGGTCAGCAAGGCCAGGATCGCCCAGGAGTGCTTGGCGGCATCTTCATAGGCTGGACGGAGGTAGCTGACCAGCAGCTTCTTACCGCAGAATACATGCAAGGGGAGGAAGCAATACCCATCGTAGTGACCATGGAGGTTCCGCCCTACCTGCTGTCTGTGGACACTGTCATCGGTGGCATCGAAATCGAGTATCAAGCGCTTCGGCGGCTAGCGATAGGAGCGGATGAACTGCTCGACCAGCTCCTCGTGGATGGCCACCGCCCAGCGGCTGTCAGCGTTGAGTTCGAAACGACACAGCGTCGACTGGCTGGCCAATGCCTGGTCGGTCCCGACGGCGGTCTGAAGCACCAAGTCCTGTCGCAAATGCTGATGATCATTCAAATCTTCATAGCCAAGCGCCAGCCCAAAGATACGCTGGAGCAGCATCGTTTCGAGCTGGTGTGTACAGCGGTGTGGATCACGCGGATCCTGGATGCGACGGGCAATCGAACGGGTAAGGGCGAGGTTGCTGTCGAGTTGCCGCAGCAGCATGACGCCGGCATTCGAGGTGATGTTGCCACCTTCAAAACTGGTTTGGATTTGACGGCCTTTGCAGCGTGGTAATAAGGGTAGAGTCGGGTTACAATCTGTTATGGGCGATTTGGTTGTTATATTCGACGTAAGTACTTGAATTATAACAAAAAACAAAATCGCCTTTCTTGTTTATGCTGCAATATCCGGGCTAGGCATTAAGCGTAAAGGAAACATATGGGACTTCACGTAAATGCAATATCAGATTTACCGCTTTCAGAAGAGAGGGATTACTATCTGTACGTGCTCGACTACTACAATTGGGAAGAACCAATATCGGATACGTTGATAGCCAATCTGCCTAAAATTGAGTCACTTTGTGCAAAATACAACTCCGTTATGGTACGCGGACTTCCCGACAGTCATTTTTACTCAGAAGTTCTAAATTGGGTAAAAATTAATGGTCAGGGACCAAATACAATATTACCGGCATTAATGATAACAACGGTCCACCCTAAATATTTTATTGAGGCTAATGAAAGCGAAGTGGAATCGGAAATCACTGACTCTCTAATTTTCTTAAAGATTAGGGAGGTCTGTAAGCAACCATCTGATGTAGTTAATCTGCTCGAAAAAATATTTACTGATATTCGTGAAAAAAAAGAGATCCAAAATTTTACTATCGCCAAGGAGTTACGAGCTTCTGAACACGGCGCATTAGTTGATGCTCTTATTCTTGAACCGAATTTTGCTGGTATGGGTGTAAATATAAGAAAACTCGTAGCGTGGGGCAAGTCACGATTAACAAGTTTAGGCAAGGGACGCTCCTGACGTCGCCCCCCTGATAAAAGCGTTAACTTCCCTGAAGGAATAGAGAATTATGTGGGAATTTTCTGGGTCAGTTGAATACGTATGTGATAGCTGCGGAGCCAGTGATGAGATCCCCATAGCGGATTTCTCTGTCGAATGTGTGGGTGGCGGTGAGCGCCAAATGGGACCAGAAAACTTATATGATGTAATGTATGAGTTTGAGTGTACCGATTGTGGAATAGATATCTCACTAAGCTTTCAGGTCTCTGAGTATCCAGCAGAAGTACTAAATTTCACGCTCAATAAATCAACTGGAGCACAAACTGAGGGCGGCCCTGGATTTGAGTACGTTAGAGAAATATATAGTGCAAGAGATTTATTTTATCTCCATGAGTCAATAGCAGAACTGATCACGGCTTTAAAAGCGGATGATCAGCTTCTTGGTGAAATAACATCTCGTGAGTTCGAGCAAATTGTTGCTGAAGTCTTTAAGTCTAAAGGTTATGAGGTGGACTTAACTAAAAGAACAAGAGACGGTGGAAAGGATATTATTGCTATCCACACTGATTCATTAGGCATAAGAAATAAATACTTTATCGAATGCAAATGTTACTCCGAAAGTAACAAAATTAGTGTCGATGTAGTACGCGCGCTGTACGGCGTTAAAAAAACAAAAGATGGCCCCAATAAAGCAATCGTAGTGACCACTTCGACTTTCACTAGTGATGCGAGAAAGTTTGTAGAAAACGAGGCGTCTAGCGTCTGGGATTTATCTTTGGTAGATAGAGAACAACTACTTCAGTGGTTAAATGAGTACAAAAGTTAACAAGGCGCTGCTGTCGGACAAATATTCAGCGGCACTCAAAATTTACCACAGAGCGCGGCGTTAGCGTTGAAGCATCGATGAAAAAATTTGATACTGTTGTACAACTAGATGAATGGGGTTGCGGTGTTGCGTGCGTTGCATCGCTTCTCGGAATGTCCTACAGAGAAGCCTATGCGTATCTGAGAGAAGAGAAAGGTGAATCCATAAATCGCGGAACTCCGGGTTTAGAGCCGCACCACATAGCCCTGGTGCTACAAAAGTGCCAAATTAAGGTTGTTATGGATTGGGAGGAATCCGATAGCTTTCCTAACGGAACTATAGTGTGCGTTGAAGGCTCGGAGCCATATGATGGTTGCCACTACATACTCCGTACGCCTTATGGCTGGATGGACCCGTGGGTTAACATGAGGAACCCAAACGAAGCGAGACGTGCCGAACATATTGAATCATATCCGGAGAAGACTTGGTTTTTATTTGCTCTCACCCCAAAGTCTGGTTAATAAATAAAAGCAGACGGACGCGTTAAAGCGCCGCCATTTTAAGCGTTATGCCACGAAAGGACGCACATGATCACCGCAATTGAAAAAGCATTGACCGAAGACTTCGAGCGCGATTTGTTTGCAGCGTCTCAGAAAAACCTCAGAGACAAATCTAATCCTTTACGTTTGAATAATTATTCATACGCAATGCGAGAGCTTACAAGACATATCCTGCATCGATTGGCGCCTGATAAAAATGTACTTAATTGTGATTGGTATAAGAATGAGACTGATAAGGATAATGGAATAACCAGAAAGCAAAGAGCATATTATGCTGTTCAGGGCGGACTGCATGATTTATATGTTCAAAATACTCTTGGCTTAGAAGTCGAAGACATCCACAAGGATTTGGTTAAAGCTATAAACAAGCTGAGCAAGTTTACACATATTGAACCCAAAGTATTTGGTATGCCTGACGCTGATGTAGATGCGTCGGTCAATGAGACAACAGAGGCGGTCAATGGATTTCTCGCAACCATTAGTGATTGCAGAAGGTTAATTATTGATAGTTTATGGGAGAAAATTGACTCAGCTGTGATTGATGAAGCACTCCGAGAAACTATTTTAGCTATTGATGAATTGGCTACCCATCATTTCATCGATGAAGTTTATGCGGATAAAATAGAAATATTTGAAATAAATCACGAGTTCATCATGTTCCGCGTGAATGGGTCAATTGGTTGTGAACTTCAATGGGGATCGAACTCTGACTTAAGAAGAGGTGATGGCGCAGTGCTGACACAATCATATCCATTTACGTGTAAATTAATTAGCCCTGTATATGAGCCGGAAGCAATTGAGACCATTGAGGACTCACTGGGCGTAGATACCAGCTCTTGGACTGATGTAAGGTATAGGCAAGATGAACAGGTATAACAAAAAATCCAGCCGACCCAAAAACCGCTTCGCGCTTTTCGGTCGGCTGATTTGAAACGTTATGTGAATTTTTCGGCATCTTACACAAGTGAGTTAAGATGAATTCTGAAGAGAATTGGCAAGACCATTACTGGAATTACCTCGCTCGTTTAGAAGTAGGTGCTATCGAACGCAGTTATGAAGACCTTAAACCTTGGGATTCATTGGCTGAAAACTGTATGAATTTAGCAATTAAAGCTCCGTTTCTTCGCGGTCGTAACTCGAAAGCTAAATCAATCAAACTAGCAGCAGCTTTTTTAAAACGTACTATGAGTGATTTTAGGGGAGCTTGGCTACTAATAAATTGGGGTTACCCTTATCAGGCAGCTTGTGTTGTAGCTTCTCTTTACGAGAATGCGTTAGTCGTAAACTGCTTAGTAGAGCGCCAAGACTTAGCTAACGAAGTTTTAGATAACAAAAATGCAGACGTTCCTTGGGGGGCGCAAAAACTCAGTAAAATGGCTGCACACAAAGATCTATATGGGGAAATACCTGATAACTTTCCAGCCAACGATGAAAAGTTCAACTTGGCTTGGAAGCTTTGCTATCACAATTACAAGCTATTGTGCAAAATGAAGCATCCGACATTACAACAGGTTGCGGACGAAACAAGTTCTGCTCTAAATCAAAAAGGAGAGTTTGCTGTCATTCCTTTTCCAGATACGCGTTCCGAAAGTTTAGCGTTAAAACATATGCTAATGATAATTTGTATCTCTAAATTGTTTTCAGCAACCAAGTGCTTTGCTAAAGCTATTGAGTGCGGTGACGAAGATCTAGAGCATCAAGCATTTTATAACCAAGCTAATCAAGTGTACTCCGACTTAAAGCGAAACATCGGCGAAAGTAAAATCCAAGATATAGCGATTAAAGCATATGGGTATAAATTCACATAACAAAGCATTTTAGAGTGATTCCCAACGCTTGGCCTTTCCAGTTCAAGGTTGGGCTTCGTGTATACGGTGCAACGGTTTAGGTTTGACAGTAGCGTTGCTCACACCTTAATGCGGCGTTGAGGCTGTCGGATAAGCCTAAAATTATGGGGCCAGTATACCTAATTATGGTGGGAAATCCGGGGGCAGTAAGCCTGTTCCCAGCTATCCTATGTCTGCTTTGTGCCGGCAGTGGGCATTCGGTCGGAACTGGAAGTTTACAACATATAAGGCCGGTGTAGACCCAAGGCGTAGAAAGCCCCCATTATCATCACGCCTAAGGATACACTGAGTTACCTGCCAAACTAGGGGAAGATTCAGAGTAATTGCAAGTAGAGGCGAAAGAGACAAAAGAGTAATACACTATAATAAGGCATGAACGATCGCACTGCTGCACAGCGCTGAGGAGTGGACATGATCGACCCTGATATCAAGGAATTCGTCGACTCAGTTGGCGCTAAAGAACCCCTATCGGGTACAAAGAGTGCTGCAACCTTCCATAAGCTGTTCAAGCGAAAGAATTACTTCAGCCTCAATGGCCATTTCCTGATCGTCAAGATCAGCCGGATTGAGCCGCCCTTCTGGGGGGTAGGAAAGTCATACATTGACTTCCTCAATGAGTTGGAGGACTACTCACTTGTGTTACTAACATCTCCGACTGAAGGTTGGGTGTTCTCCAAGAGCCAAGTAAACAATCACGTCAGCTCTGGGCGTTGGGCTCTTCGCGAAGCTGACGGTAACTATAAGATTCACGTGCCGCTGCCGGACGCCAATTCATTCTCGTCGACTTCGCAGTTCTTATTGAAGGTTGGTAGATGAGCACTAACAACCGCATTTTGCTCGCCCTTGCGGGGCTGGGACCTCCGCTGCGCTTCACTACCACCTCGAACACGAGCGTTCGACCAAGAGAGATGATAGTCATATGCCATATCCAATAGATCAGAAGCTAGTGGTTGCAGTGTCGTCGACTGCACTCCTAGATTTGGCAAGCGAACATGACTTATATTTGAAGATGGGGGTCGAGGAGTTCAGGTCATATCAGCGCTCAAATCGCGCCAATATCCCTAGTCCTGGCGCAGCGTTTCCATTTATCGAGCGATTACTTAATTTAAACAAAATTTATCCAGAAGAGCATCCAATAGAAGTTGTAATTCTGTCAAGGAATCATGCTGACGCGGGGCTCCGCGTAATGGATGCTGTGGAACATTATGGATTGGATATATCGAGATCGTTCTTTCTAGCAGGGCAACTGCCTTATCCGTATATGCAATCCATTGGAGCTGTTTTATATTTGAGCACGAACAAAGAAGAAGTAAATAAGGCAGTCGATCAGGGCTTTCCAGCAGGATATGTATTACCTTGTGTAACACACGTAGCAGAAGATGACAAGCAATTAAGAATTGCATTTGACTTCGATGGCGTTATTGCAAGTGACGAGGCAGAAATTGTTTATAAGGATTCTGGGAATTTAGATTTATTTCATGAGCACGAGAAGGGGTTAAGGGACATGCCGCTTAAAGAAGGGCCACTTATGCCTTTGCTAATGAAAATATCGCAGTTTCAAAGATTAGAACGCCGGAAAGCTGAGAACATGAAGGAATATACCCAGATGCTCCGGATAGCTATCGTTACCGCGAGAAATGCCCCAGCCCATGAGCGTTTAATAACAACGCTGGCTAATGCTGGAATTGATGCGGACGAATTATTCCTGCTGGGTGGAATAGAGAAAAGAAGAGTGTTGGATGTGCTTAAGCCACACATATTCTTTGATGATCAAATAGGTCACTTAGAACCTGCATCAGAGTCAACTCCGTCGGTTCATATACCGTTCGGTGTTGCTAATTTCGGTGCCCGAGGAATAACGGTCTAATAAGCAATTGTATTCGCCCGCAAGCGGGCTAGGAGTTCCGCTGCTACGCAGCTTCGCCCCTTAATATGGGCGCTAATGTCCGGTAAGTGCCGTTTGTGCCACTGGTCGACCAGAGCCTGCCGCTGTTCAGCGGAGATGCGGGGTGCGCGGGCTTGGGTCATGGTGCTGTCCCGCTCAATTAAAGTGAGGCTAGCTTATCTCGGGAAAACCTGGCTCGGCAGAACGCGCTGGAATGAACGGTTACCTTTATCTGATTACCCAAAAACCTCAGCCATTTTTAGCAGCCGGTACGGCATTGGCGGTGTTCGCACAGTATGGCGGCCAAGCTTGGGTAACAGGGCTCGCAGATTAAACCGGTTATTGAACCGGTAGCAGTACTCCGCCAGATGCCGGGGCAGGCGCTTGGCCGCGACCGAATGGCAGCTTCCCCGTAGTGAGCTTTTCACATTGCTGATCATGGTGTTAACCCAGTTGAAGGCTTTATGATCCAGGAGTCCAAGCTTGCCGCCGACGACAAACCCGAGGTGTTCGAAACCGGCCTCCTTCGTAGCCTAATCAGGTACCTTTATCCCGTATTCCGCAACCATCAAAATGAGTGTTTTTCATAACAACAATTTTAACAGCATAAATGCCTTGATAAAGCAAACTTAATCAATATTTATGAGTAAAGTGTGAAGTTCATGCCTAACATCTTGATAATTTGGATATAAGATCACATGATTCATGTAGACCGAATAATATTCATTCCAACTATTTTAGTTCGCGATAATTAGTGGTCCTAATACAAACGCTCGTTTAAGTTCACTTAAGAATAAAACCTGTTTTATATGTATCGATGTTGCGACTATAATCTTGGTCCTTGTACGAAAGGGCACGGACAGCCTGTTGTCGTCCACGCAAAGCCACGGGTTCTGACCAAGAATAGCCGGGCCACCGAAAACTTGAATTACAGGGATTTTCTGGTTTTCGATGGCCGTTTAGGGACAGGGCTCTCTATTGCCATCAAAAACCTCATTTTCCTGCGGAATGGATATATCTGAAAGCCCAAGTTAGGGCAGGAGAATGTAATGAATCATGAGAATACCAAGGAACGTCGCCTTCCAATGAAACTGATATCCCTTGCGGTTGGAATCGCGCTGACAGGCACTTTATTGTTCAACGACGCCATGGCTGCGGGAAGCGGTGACTCCCCTAGAGGTAAGCCATTCGTCGCAATTCAGGGAGAAATTGTTGAAGTCCAAGGAGCCGTCACCAGCATCCAGGACCAAATTGATGAGCTGGTTGGCGACGTTGAATCATTGGAAGGCAGGATATTGGCAACTGAGAATGCCATTCTTGAACTCGCCGATCAGAATCTGTATCTACAAGCACTCATCAACGGCGCGTACACCAGCATTGATCAAATCAATGCGGAAATTGAAGCACTATCCCAGGATGTTGAAACCAATAGCGACCTGATCACCACCCTTCAGAGCACCATAGTGACTATTCAGCAAGGTCAGATTGATCTTGCAACCAGCCTTCAGGACCAGATCGACAACAATCTAACTTTGATTGGTGTCCTTGAGGATGATATTGAATCGATCAATGACTACATGGCAATGGATCAACATATTACGGAAGGAACCTGTCCAGAAGGTTTGTACGTTGTAGGGCATACTCAGGATTCTTTAGCGTGCGCTCCTGTTGACGCGTCTGGAGGGGCGACTGTCTCTGGTTATTTCCGATACCAGAGGAGCTTGTCCTATGAACGGGATGTGCAGGTATATTGTAATCTCGGCGACATTGCGACCGGTGGCGGCTTCAATGCTATCCAGAACAACCAGTCAGTCAGAAGGTCGACGCCCACAGGCGTCAATGGCTGGACTGTAGAGTCTGTCGGGAACGATCGGGATATCCAGGCCTACGTTATGTGCCTGAACGTATCCCCATAACTTAATGACAAAGCGGCCCGAAAGGCTCGTCTTCAAAGCTGGTGACGAGCTTTTCTATTGTGTACGCGACTCTCGGTGCAGGACTCTTCCCGCCAATTAGGAGGCCTATCTGCGGGCTGCGGGCGATGATACAGCTCGTCAGGCACCACCAGAGGCGCTGGCAAGCGACTAGGTCCCGGCTGGCTCATGCTTAATGGATATCACCCAGTCACGAAGTACATTCACCCTGTATCGGATACCTTCGTGAAAGTAGATTGCGGCTCCTATGTCAAACTTTAGTTTGTTTTTGAATTTCGGGTTCGCCCCCGCTACTGCGACACTTGTGTGAGCAGCCATTTTCAAAACGTTCATGAGAACGAGGTAGAACCCTAAGTTAATCAACGCTCTCACTAGTTCATGCGCTTAACGCTGAAGCAAGCTATAGAGATAGTTTTTTCTCAGAAATCTTTTGTTTGATGAATAGCTCTACGTCGGCCTGACTGTAGGTAAACGAGTCACTGTCGGCCAGTAATCCCAGAATGCTATCGAAGATCCAGGTGTAGGGTGGTCTCTCTGCGAGTTCAGAAGTAATCTTTTTGAATCTGAATGCCTCCTTTCTATCCTCATCCACCCTCCGCACATAGAAGTTCAGCGCTCCCTTCTTGTGTTTGATACCAAAAGACAATTGGCCCTTCTCCGACACCAAGGTTGTGGCAGTGGCTTGATTCCGGCGGTGTCTTTGTCGTTCCAGGCGACGATGCGCCTTTTGCTCTTCTTGTTCCTGGCGCTTGGCTTTTTCCAGCTTGGCCAGATGACGTGCTAAGGCCATGCGCATCATATTCCCGAATTTGATGATATGGCGTTTGATATACAGGAATCGATGATCACGAGGACTGTTGTAGTCCAACTCGCCCGTTTTGATATTGATTCTTGTTGGCCAGAAGATGTTGCTCTCTAGGTTAATGTATTTTCCTTGTCGTCGGATATCGAGTCTCACCGTAATATCCTTCAAAGAGAACGTACCCACAACACCCTTATTGTCGCATTGCATCTGTATTGGCCGCAGTTCACAGTGCTCCATATCTGGGTAGTAGGCTCGCATGATCGTATTCATGATCGCGTCTCGTGCACCGATGTTGAGCGCATTATAGGTCCAGCATCCCTTACGCCAATTGAAGGCAAAGCGGTGGTCGTCATAGAGGACGACGCACCAACTGACTAAGTCGATCTCACTGTCCCACTCGTCCACCAGGTCATCGACATAAAAGTGCTTGAAGGAGCTGCGGTTCCTCCGCCGGGTACTGTCGTACGGTAACAAGATGATGCACTTATGGCCGTTGTAGTTTTTGACGATCTTCCTATCGTAGAGGCACTCATAGAAGGCTTTGGTGGCCTTATTCATTTCAACATTGATGTAGGGCGTCTCGTCCAAGAACCGAGACGGTGCATAGGCCAGCCACTCGCGGACATGGAAGCAGCAGTTTTGGTAATAAAAGTAGCCAGCATGGTCCGGACTCTGGGGCAGGCAGTCCGGACAGGTGCAATTCAGATTGTGTGGATCGAGTTCATAAGTACCTCCGTCATGACAGAGGCTTTTCACACTGACACGGTCTGGAAGCGTTTTTGCCGACAGGTCCTGTTGGTCGAGTGTGAGAGGGGCTGCCGACAGAGTGTCGAACTCTTCTTGGCTGATGCTGGTGATGCTGAATCGTCTGACATCCATGTCTTGATTCCTTGTCAGTAAAAACCACAGTCTAGTTGGATTTGATCGTAAATCCCTTAATAGCGAGAGCATTGACTGAATTGTCCACGTCCACATTGGCAAACCTCGTTCCCCATCGTTTGCCGTCAATCAAGACGCACATCTGAACCGCCCCGGGTTTACCGGAGACTCCAAACCTTACGATGAGGGAGAATCCGGATAACCAAGGGAAGCTCATGTACCGAGATAATCAGAAATTATTTCAGAAATAATAGAAATATCGGAACTATCAACAGGCGTAACAATTGAGCTAGTGAGACAGCAAAGTGCCCAGGCCGTGTGAAAACTCTTGTGATTAGGAAATCGTACCGGCAGGAAAGTATACAAGGCGATTACGAGCCGTGTCAGTGACCCTCCTTCATATCATCCCAGAAACTTTCGAATACGCCCGCTGGAAAGGTTGGCGCTTTTCAGCGGCGTAAAATAGCCCTA
>JBLXCH010000078.1:0-14867 GCA_048265065.1 Motiliproteus sp.
CCAGTATAGCGTGACTTAAACCTTGCTTTGCTGCTTCTTGTAACTGTGAAAACTCTTCGTTTTCCAGAACGCCAGGCCAGCTGATTACTGCATGACAAGTCCCCGTTGATAATGCTTTTTGCGCCAGTTTTAATGCATTGTTGTTGCCGTTAGGCTGCAATACGATAATTTTATTAATATCGATACCGGCTTCGATCAACCACTGTTTAGGCATTTTCTTTGGTGGGGCGATCCATGCAAACCAGCGGTTATCTTGGCTAAGTTGTGCAAGTAAAGGCATCAATAACTGAAAATTGTACTCGTCTTCATCCTGCAGGATGATTTCAGTGATTTTTCCTGCCATAGGAGAGGTTCGCTGTTCTTCTGCAAACTGCCATGGCATTACTGCATTCTGACTTTCTAGGGTATCCAGTATTGAGTTTTGCATGATTAGTTACCTCTACGTAATACGCCGACAGCTAGGCCTTCGATATGAAGTTCTTGTTGGCGTAAATCAATCTCAATGGGTTCAAAATCAGGGTTTTCTGCAATCAGTAAAACTTGATGTTGATTTTTTTCAAAACGCTTAACGGTTACTTCTTCGTCGATGCGTGCGACGACTAATTGACCGTTTTTAGCTTGATCTGTTTGGTGAACGGCTAATAAGTCACCATCGAGTATGCCTACATCTTTCATGCTTAAACCTTGTACTTTTAAAAAGTAATCAGCTTTAGGGTAAAAGAAGTCCGGTGGAATCTGGCAGTGCTCAGCAATATGCTCCTGTGCAAGAACAGGGCTACCAGCAGCGACTCGACCAATAACAGGTATGCCAAGGTTTTCTTCCTGTTCCATGTCAGGAATGCGGATTCCGCGAGAGGTGCCTGCGATCATTTCAATCGCACCTTTGCGTGCTAATGCTTTCAAATGTTCTTCAGCGGCATTCGCTGATTTGAAGCCTAACTCTCTGGCGATCTCGGCACGAGTGGGCGGGTAGCCGGTGTTATCAATGCACTGCTTAATGCACTCAAGAACTTCGGTCTGTCGCTTGGTGAGCTTTTCCATCACATTTGCCTTGGTTTGCTACTGTTTTTCTGTACAGTATATGGTTTTATATACAGTGTCTACTTTTTTTATTCATGACTGGAGTTGTGTTATCTCACTCTTCATAATGGCCACTTCATTTTTATTGAGTTTCTAATGTCTGATCAATCGCCCAATATCCCTGCTGAAGTTAAAGCTGCTATCCAAGGCACTTATAGTCGCTACTTAGAAGCAAAAGGTTACAAGCCCCGTTATGGTCAACGTTTAATGATTGCTGAGATTGTTAAAGGGCTGCTCGCTGATAGTAAAGACTCTGCCCCAATTAGCGTGATCGAAGCGGGTACTGGTACAGGTAAAACTATTGCTTATTTGATAGCAGCACTGCCACTGGCGCGTCACCTTGATAAAAAGGTGGTTATCTCTACGGCTACGATTACCCTACAAGAGCAGTTAGTGACGAAGGATTTACCGGACCTCAATAGTAATACGGATCTAGATATTCAGTATGTGCTGGCAAAAGGCCGCGGTCGTTACTTATGCCTAAGTAAGCTAGATATGTTGCTTGAGAATCAAGATGACTTAGGCAAGCAAGGGGCTTTATACGAAGATGAACAAGCGCTCAAGCTTGATCAAGGCACTTTAGCGCTCTATCAAGAGTTCGGTAAAAATTATGCTAGTGGTACCTGGGATGGTGACCGAGATAGTTGGTCCACAGAACTGACCTTTGATGAGTGGAGTCCAGTGACTACGGACCATCGTCAGTGCACCAATCGTCGTTGCAGTTATTTTTCCAGTTGCTGCTTTTTCAAAGCGCGCGAAGGTCTTGATGATGCAGATTGTGTTATCGCCAACCATGATCTAGTGCTGGCGGATTTAGCGTTGGGCGGAGGGGCTATCTTACCTGCCCCTGAGGAAACAATTTATATCTTTGATGAAGGGCATCACTTAAGTGATAAGGCGCTTCAACACTTTGGTGCACGACTAAGAGTGCACTCGACGCAACAGTGGCTTAAGCAATCGACCAAGACGTTAGGCCGAATGCTGAAAGAGTTTGATAACAATGAGGCCATCACGCGCCCGTATCAATTATTGACAGAGGCGGTGGCGTCAATTGAACCGCTGTTACAGGACTTGGATACGATGATTTCATCAGTTGTGACGGAGTTGAGCGTAGCCGATCAAGACTCTGAATATCGACGTTTTCCTGAAGGTATAGTGCCGGTTGAAATCGCTGAACACATGAGCTTGCTTAACCGACAATTTTTAAAGCTAGTACAGCAACTGGATAAGTTATCTGATGTGTTGAAAGAGGCTATTTCAGATCAGTCTTACGGTATTGCTAAAGAGCTAGCTGAGCAGTGGTTTCCGACCATTGGGCGCTTATTGACTCGAGCCGAGGCGAGTTGGTCGTTAACTGATGATTATTCAAAAGCCAGTACCAAGCAATCGCGACCTTTTGCGCGCTGGATTGAACTTCATGAGCAAATGGACGGGATTGAGGTTGAACTGGCAAGCAGCCCGTTATTGGCGGCGCAAACGTTACAAGAGCAGTTGTGGGATAAGTGCTCAGGTGCTGTCTTGACCTCTGCGACATTAACCGCGTTAGGGCAGTTTGAGCGTTTGAGAATGCATACAGGCATCACTAAAGGCGCACGTTTTTCTCAGGTGCCTAGTCCGTTTGATTATGCCAATGCTGGCCGCTTGAACCTGCCGAAGCTGTCTGCTGATCCAAGTAACACGGAGGCGCATGATTCAGCCATTGCGGAGTACCTTGTTTCGCATTTAACCGCCACTTCGGCGGCCTTAGTGTTATTTACCTCGTGGCGTCAAATGTTGACAGTTACAGAAAAGGTACGAGATGAATCGCAGCTAAGTTTGCTTGTGCAAGGTGAGTTTTCCAAAATGGATATGCTGGAACGGCATCGTCAGCAAGTTGATCAAGGTAAGGGTAGCGTCTTGATGGGGCTTGCCTCTTTTTCTGAAGGGGTCGATCTTCCCGGCAAATACTTAACAGAAGTATTTATTGCTAAGATACCTTTTGCGGTGCCTGGTAGTCCGATCGAAGCGGCCTTAAATGAATGGGTTAAGCAGCAGGGTAAAGACCCCTTCATGGAGATCGCGGTGCCTGATGCGTCGATTCGTCTTGTTCAGGCTTGCGGTCGTTTGATTCGAACGGAGACCGATGAGGGGCAGGTGACTATTTTTGATAACCGATTATCAACTCGCCGTTACGGCCAAGCTTTATTGCAGTCTTTGCCTCCATTTCGACGTATCCAGTGAAGTCTGGTTACTCTAGCGCCAATTTAGCTTACAATCCCTGTCCATCAAAATACTATCAATAGAGGATTTCCGTTGTTTAAGTGGATTTCAAAAGCAATGGGTGCGGATGCACCAGCAAAGAAGCAGACAACAACGTCGAGCCAATCTACGTCCGACACTGATAAAAATAAGGCGGGTCAGCCAGATAGAAAAAAACCGTCGAAGCAAAGTGGAGAGAAAGGGCAGAATAACGCCAAGCAATCGGCAAGCTCCTCAGTAAGCAAGCAAAAAGCCGCTCCGGTAATTGATGACTCATGGACTCCTGACCAATTCCAGGTCCCTGAAGATCCTCAAAAAATTCGTTTTCACGACCTCGATCTTCCTGATTGCTTGATGCACTCGATTGCGGATATGGGCTTTCAATACTGCACACCGATTCAAAGTAAGACTTTAGTGCATACACTGGATGGCAAAGATCTGACAGGTAAAGCACAGACAGGTACTGGTAAAACGGCAGCCTTTTTAATCAGTGTACTTGCCGACATGGTGGATTACCCGATTTCTGGTAAACGTCGTAAAGGTCAGCCAAGAGCATTGGTTGTAGCACCAACTCGTGAGTTGGTAATGCAGATTGCCAAAGACGCTGATGGTTTGAGTAAATATTCGAACTTGAATGTCGTGACTGTCGTTGGTGGTATGGATTATGAACGCCAGCGTCAAACCTTACGTGGCTCAGTTGTTGATTTGCTCGTGGCAACGCCGGGTCGACTATTAGACTTTAATCGTAAAGGTGATGTTGACTTATCACGAATAGAAACATTGGTACTAGATGAAGCCGATCGTATGTTGAGCATGGGTTTTATTCCTGATGTACGTGAGATAATTCGCTGTACGCCTCATAAACGTGACCGTCAAACGTTATTGTTTAGTGCAACTTTTACCGAAGAAATTCTTCGTCTTGCGCAAATGTGGACAGAAGATGCCGTTCGCGTTGAGATCGAGCCGGAAAGTGTTACCTCACAAAATGTCCAACAAACCGTTTATCTGGTCAGTGAGACTGATAAGTTTAATTTGCTTTACAACATGGTTTCGCAAGACGATTTAGAGCGTGTGATGGTGTTTGCAAACCGACGTGATGTCACACGAAAAATCACTGAGCGCCTACAAAAAACGGGCATTGCCGCAGAAATGTTGTCAGGCGAAGTTGCCCAGAATAAACGAGTGAAAACACTCGAAGCTTTTCGTAGCGGTAAAGTAAAAGTCTTAGTCGCCACCGATGTTGCGGGTCGAGGTATACACATTGACGATGTAAGCCATGTGATTAACTATAACTTGCCTGAAGACCCAGAAGACTATGTTCACCGTATTGGCCGTACAGGGCGAGCTGGTGCAGAAGGTATCTCGTATAGCTTCGCCTGCGAGTCAGATGCGTTTATGTTGCCTGATATTGAAGAAATGATAGGCCAGCGTATACAGTGTACTCAGCCCGAAGAACACCTATTACAACGTCCTCGATAATCACCAAAAAGGAAAGGGTTTTATTGTGACAAATGCGATGCGCACGATTACCGTCCTTGGTGGCGGAAGTTTTGGCACGGCATTGGCGAATATCGCCGCTGAAAATGGCAGTCGTGTTTTGCAATGGATGCGAAGCCCTGAACAAGCTGCTGAAATGGCAGACACCAGGGAGAATAAGAAATACCTTCCAGGCTGTGTGTTAAATGAGCGAGTAGTGCCTGTGGCGGATATGGCGACAGCGTTGTCAGATTCCTCATTGGTACTGGTTGCGATTCCGAGTAAATTCTTTCGACAGGTTTTGCAACAGGCAAAACCTTTTATACGACCTGACCAACCGCTAATAAGTACAACCAAAGGCGTTGAAGCAGGAACCTTTAAATTGATGAGTGAAGTCATCAAAGAGGAATTTCCTGATAACCCTGTGGGTGTTATTAGCGGACCAAACCTTGCTAAAGAGGTGGGGAGAAAGCAACTCACTGCTACAGTTATTGCCAGTGAGTCGGCCGCTGTGTGTACTTTGGTGCAATCTGTTTTCCACGGTAAATATTTTCGGGTTTATGCAGGTTCTGACACTTACGGCGCAGAGCTTGGTGGCGCCCTTAAAAATATCTATGCTATCGCTGCGGGTATGAGTGCTGCGCTCAAAATGGGTGAAAATACTCGCAGTATGTTGATGACTCGTAGCCTTGCTGAAATGAGCCGCTTTGCGGTGCGCATGGGTGCTGATCCAATGACCTTTCTTGGTTTAGCCGGTGTTGGTGATTTAATTGTTACTTGTACCTCGCCGCTGAGTCGTAATTATCGTGTCGGCTTCGCTTTAGGTAGTGGCCAAGATTTAGCATCAATTGTAGAAGAGTTGGGTGAAGTGGCAGAAGGGGTTGATACCATTCGCCATGTTAAGCTGAAGTCCGACGAATTGGATATTTATATGCCGTTAGTGCAGGCGCTTTATCAGGTGGTTTTTGAAGGCTGCGCAGTGGCAGAAGCTATTGGTAGTTTAATGATGAGTGAGCATAAAGAAGACGTCGAATTTGAAGTTTTGGACAAATCACTCAACAGCTAATGATTGATAAAACGGCCAGATAATAAAAAACAGGTAGGCTGACCTTATGAAACTCTACTTGATACGGCATGGTGATGCCGCGTGGACAACGCCTGATCATGCACGGGCGCTAACTGAGAAAGGGCAGCATAATTCTGAGATGCTTTTTGAGCGTCATAAAGCGGATTGGCAGACCCTAGGCGAAATTTGGGTTAGCCCATTTCAACGAGCGCAAGAAAGTTACCAATTATTACGACCCTTCGCACCGCCGAAAGTCGAGATAATTATCTCTGATGTATTAACACCGGATATTTCCCCGAATGATGTTATTGCCCGCTTGAGCCAGGATGACTGGAGCGACAGTGCTGCCTTAGTGCTGGTCGGTCATAACCCATTGTTGAGTAACCTACTGAATAAGTTAACAGGGCAGCCTAAAGGGTTTTATAACCTTGGCACCAGCGGTATTGCCGCGTTAGAACTGTCTGTGATTGCCGCTGGTTGCGCGCAGTTACTATGGATAGAAGCAGGCTATTGAGTGTTTCTCCAATAGCGTTCGAAAATACCTTGTTCTTTGTCTAATTCTACAATCTTATCTTGTGTGCGCTGGTAGCTCGTATTGGTTTTGTACATTTTGTACATTTTGAATAGTACGCGATGACTGGCATCGTATTGCCCTACACGATGAAATGCGAGGCTGAGGTTGGCCATTACATTAGCGTCAGGGATCGTCATTAAATAATCTTGGGCCATGGGAATGTACTGCTTTAGCATATCCATATCATCGTTCTGATAGGCGGTTTGAAAAATAATCTGCATGTGAATGGCGCTAATCCAGCGACTGAAATAAAGGTTTTTACCCGCGATTTCGAGCTTTTCTAATGACTTATCCGTGCCGGTAACGAAGGCCATCGCTAGATGCAGAGAGGTTAGGTTTTTGGCCGTGAATACAGTGGTGGCTACAGGAATTAAAATCGCCAAGGCGAGAACGGTACTCTTCGCCATCGTTGATAGTTGAACGCTTTTTTCTTGTATTTTGTGCTGCCCAACTTGAGCGATGAGTAAAATAAAGACAATCCAGTGTAACTGGGAAATATAAAAAGGTAGTTCGACCTGTGTGTGCGCAGCAATGGGTAATACCATCGCTATGTAACTACCGCCGCGTTGCCAGCCAAGCTGTAGTGCTCGCCACAGAAAAGTACACGCCATGGCTATGATGCCAAGAATAGCGGCAAGGCCACCTTCAATCGCCCAATACAATATCTCATTGTGAGGGTGGCTTAATCGCGGTTGTAAGTTAGTCGCATCCGGATGGCGCTCTAAATAATCCATTTTTTTCTCATGCCAGACCGACTCAAATTGTCCAATACCGTAACCGAGGACAGGATTCTCTTTAATTAGCTCCCAGCTTGATCCATAGATCATTAAGCGGACATCTTGTGAGCTATCTGTTGTCGCAGCGAGTTTGGCAAGCCCCTGGTCAACACCCGTTTTGGACGGCATTTGGCTCGCCGCAAGCATAAAGCCAGATAGGGTTAACACAAGAATACCGGTCTGCCCTTTGTGATTAAGCCAGTATTGATACCGGCACATCACTATTACTATGCCGCCAATGATTGCAGTGATTAAACCGATACGAGAACCTGCAGTCACGACAACAGTGCTGCATAGGCCGATCGATAGCCACAACAAGGTTTGCAGCAATTTGTGGCGGGATAAAAAAGAAGGGCGACTGATACAATAAATGCCAACAATTATGCCGGTTACATTAAAGGTTGCATTGAGGTTTTGCTGCTGGAAGATACCGCGAGGAATACCCGGAGAGAAAGGTAGCCAGGTGAGCGGTGTGGTGATGAATATTTGCGCAAGGCTTAATAACGCTTGGCAGGCCGCGCTAAACACCAATAGGTAAAGTAGAAAGTCTTTTTGGCGTGCCGATAGCTGAAATTGAGAGAGCGCTAGATAAAACAAGATACCCGCCCATAGCGCCAAACTTCTGAACAGCCATGCTTCAGGGAGCACAACACTCTTAATGATTCCTAAGAGTGTTGTGGTGGCTAGAAAAAACAACATTGCGACAGTCATTGATGGGACACGTAATAAGTTGCTCATCAGCATCTTGAAGAGTCCAAGGGCTATAATGAAACTCACCACTAGCCAAACCATGGAATTAAACGGTATAAGCAAGCCTTCACCGCCAGGGTTAATTTGGAAATACAGCGGGGCGGCTAATAACAATAAGCCGATAAGTGCCATAAATAGTGCGGTATAACGGGTTTCAGGAATGGCTGGGCAAGAGACGGCGGAAGCAGTGGGTTGGTTGAACATTCAAAATCCCTGAATTATCGGCAAATACGTTGTCTAAGAATTAACGACCAAAGTGTTTGAATTTAAATAATAATCAAACGTTATTCTCTGCTTTTATTGCATTGGATAGGTTCGAGTTTACAGGTAAAGTGGGTGTGTTTCTTTGATGTAGGGTGCTTCTTTGGTGAGTTACCTGTCACGCAGTTACATCTTTTCTTTGAGCTTGTGCTTGTTAGTGCCAAACAACAACGATAAAGAGAACGCCTTAATGCGCTTATTTGTTAGCTTCATGACGATCTTCTCCATTCACTCAGCTGTCGCCGCTGTGGATATTCCTGGCGCGGATGACTTGTCACAGTTCGATCGTTATCCGTTGTCTAGCATCGTTGAATATCAGGCTGATACGACCCCTGAGTATGCTTTAGCACTGGGCATTATTAAAAAAGTAAACGGTGTTGCTGCGCCTGAAAAACAGCGATACCTCACGGGCGACTTGACGAAAATCACCTATCAAATTCCTTCAGGTCATAGCACCAATGAAGTCGCTGCTTTTGTGCAAAAAGAACTAGCTAAGCGCCAAGCGGATATCTTGTATCAATGTGAAGCCAGGAGCTGCGGTAGCAGTAATGATTGGGCGAATATTGTTTTTGGTATTCCTAAACTTTATGGGCTGACTGGGGAGCAGTATTACTGGGCTGCGACCTTAGGTAATAATCTCAATATGGCTATTTATCTGACTCAACGGGGTAATCGGCAAGTGTTTTTGCACATAGAAGCGCTGCAGAGCCAGCCCTCAGCGAGTGGTTTTACCGTAAACAACGTGATGGAAAAATGGCAGAAGGGTCAGCGCGTGTATGTAGCTTCTACGGAGCTTTCAGCAGACGTTATCGATGTTGTCGCGCAAGCGGTTCAACAAATTATGGATGAGCGCCCGTTCAGTAAAGTCTGGTTTGTAGGACATCAAGGGGGAACATCGCCGTTTCTTATTCTACTCAGTGATAGCGAGCGTCATGCAGAGCAGCTCAGGCAAACCCTAGTGGACTTGGGGCTTCCGCAAAATCGATTAAAAGCAAGGGGGCTTGGGCCGCTAGCTCCGGCGTATGATAATGTGCCCGAGCAGCGAATAGAGATACTGGTAGAATAATGTTGGTGGAGTAGCGCTGTGCCGCTACTCGTTGGCGGGCTTAGTTAACGAGAGCAAGAAACTCCATTCGGGTTTTTGAGTTTTCTCTGAACTGGCCTAGCATCATGGAGGTTTTCATCACACCATTTTGCTTTTCTACACCGCGCATCATCATGCACATATGTTTTGCTTCGACGATTACGCCTACGCCTGCAGCACCAGTAACTTCTTGAATTGTGTCGGCAATTTGCTTGGTCAAGTTTTCTTGTATCTGTAAGCGACGAGCATACATGTCGACGATACGTGCAATTTTAGATAGCCCGATGACTTTGCCGCACGGGATGTAGGCGACATGGCATTTGCCGATGAAAGGCAGCATGTGGTGTTCGCACATCGAATAAAGCTCAATATCTTTAACGAGCACCATCTCGCTATTTTCAGACTCGAAAAGCGCACCGTTAACCACTTCCTCAATGTTTTGTTGATAACCCTGAGTGAGGTATTGAAACGCTTTAGCTGCGCGCTCGGGAGTATCTTTAAGGCCATCGCGATTGATGTCTTCGCCAACTGCGCTGATGATCTTAGCAAAGTGTTCTTTCATGAAGGTTTCCGTGTCACATCGGTGAAAAAGTTTTGTAACCTACGCTAATGTTCCCAAGAGGTAAAGAAAAAGCCGTCAAAAGCCCTTGTCGCTCTCGTTGCCCACATTAATGCTTAAACTAACCAGCGCAGTGGTCTTAGAAATTAATCATTAGGTTTACGTGTTTTCAGCAGCACATATAAAGCGCCGGTGCCGCCGTCTTTTTGCTGGGCAGAGATGAAAGCCAATACAGCGGGCATTTGTCGAAGCCAGTCATTTACATAGGATTTAATAATAGGCGAAGAACCGTCATCGTGATGTGCTTTACCATGTACAACCATCACCGAGTTGGTGCCATTGCGTTGTGCTTGATGAATAAACTGACTTAATTCCTCGCGGGCCTGGTCGACGGTGTAGCCATGTAAGTCGAGTCCTTCTTGCCACGGTGGGTTGCCGACTTTTAGCTTGCGCATCACGCGGAGTTGAATGCCTGACTTGCAATAAACGAGAGCTTCTTCTGAGTCGACAAGAGTGCGCAATTCATCCGAAAGCCCTTGATCGAATTTGTCCGAGTCGGTGATTGCTGCCGCACGACGGTATTGGACATCGGTATCGCCAACTCGTGGTTTTTTAATATCAGCTTTATCGTGCTTGATAGGCTTAACGCCATCCATCATTGATAAGAAGTCAACGTCTTCATCGTCAGGAAATTTATCGGAATCGTAGTCGGCCATGGCGGTTTTAAGTCAGTTTCATTAAAATAGGCAGCCATTTTAACCACAGCAATTTAAGATTCCAGCTTCAGCGTGAATAATTTACGTGAGAGCTGATTTTATCCACGGAACCATAAACCATGGCGACTAAAGAACAGGTCATTAACGAGCTTGCTACCCTGCGAGATTTTATCCGTTATGCGGCCGCAGAAATGCATCGCTCAGGAGTCTATTTAGGGCATGGTACTGATAACCTATGGGATGAAGCTGTTCAGCTTGTGACTTTTAGCGCGGGCTTACCGTGGGATATTAATCCTGAAGTGCTGTCGGCCACGTTATTAACAGAAGAGAAGCAGCAGCTATTGTTAATGCTGGATCGCCGGGTAAAAGACCGCACGCCGCTACCCTATTTGACGGGGGAAGCCTGGTTTTGTGGCTTGCCCTTCACTGTAGATGAGCGAGTGTTGATTCCACGCTCGCCGATTGCGCAATTGATTCAGCATGATTTCCAGCCGTGGATTTGTGAAGGTGAAGTGACACATGTACTTGATCTGTGCACAGGCAGCGGCTGTATTGGTATTGCCTGTGCTTACGCCTTTGATATGGCAGAAGTCGATTTGGTTGATTTGTCGGCTGCTGCATTAGACGTTTGCCGAAAGAATATTCAGCGTCATAATTTGGACGAGCGAGTGACAGCGATTGAGTCAGATTTGTTTACCGAACTTGAGGGGAAGCAATACCAACTCATTGTGAGTAACCCACCTTACGTCGACTTTGATGATCTGAATACCATGCCAGCAGAATATGCACATGAGCCAGCGATGGCACTGGGGTCTGGTGAAGATGGACTGGATATTACTCGAGAGATTCTCGCTAAAGCGCCGAACTATTTAACTGATGACGGTATTTTGGTGTTAGAAGTGGGCAACTCAGAAGTGGCGCTGCAAGCTGCTTTTCCTGACGTGCCTTTTACTTGGGTTGAGTTACCCGAGGGTGGAAATGGTGTTTTTGTTTTAAGTGCAGCACAATTAAACGATTATCATCATCTTTTCGTGTAAGCTTTTCATATATTATAAGTTTTAGCGCTAAGGAATCTTTAATCGAGAGTTCCTTAACGGCGCCAGTTCCAGAATCAGGAGTCATGAATGTCCGGTAATAGCATCGGTAAATTATTTACGGTAACAACCTTTGGTGAGAGCCATGGTTTAGCGTTGGGTTGTGTCGTTGATGGTTGTCCTCCGGGGGTTCCGCTGACTGAAGCCGACTTGCAGGTAGACCTTGATCGCCGCAAACCGGGTACTTCACGCCATACCACGCAACGTCGTGAAGCTGACCAAGTTAAAATTCTATCCGGTGTGTTTGAAGGCAAGACAACGGGTACTTCCATTGGCTTGTTGATAGAAAATACAGATCAACGCTCCAAAGATTATTCTGAAATCGCTAACACTTTCCGGCCTGCCCACGCCGATTACACGTATCAGCAAAAGTATGGTGTGCGTGACTATCGTGGTGGTGGCCGTTCGTCTGCGCGGGAAACCGCTATGCGTGTTGCAGCCGGTGCTATTGCTAAAAAGTATTTGGCCAGCAAGGGCGTTGAAATCAAAGGTTACTTATCTCAGTTAGGCCCAATTAAAATTGAGAAGGTGGATTACGCGATCGTTAATGATAATCCATTCTTTTGTCCTGACGCTGACAAGATCGAAACCATGGAAAAATTCATGGATGATCTGAGAAAGTCAGGAGACTCTATTGGTGCGAAAATCACGGTTGTCGCTTCGGGTGTGCCTGTGGGTCTAGGGGAACCGATTTTTGATCGACTAGATGCAGAATTAGCACATAGTTTAATGAGTATTAATGCAGTGAAAGGTGTTGAAATCGGTGATGGTTTTGATGTCGTTCATCTACGGGGAACAGAGCATCGTGATGAGATGGTGCCGGAAGGTTTTGTGAGCAATCACGCAGGCGGCATCTTAGGCGGTATTTCCACGGGGCAAGATATCGTGGCGAACATTGCTTTAAAGCCAACCTCTAGTTTGCGTTTGCCGGGTCGTAGCGTTGATAAGGAAGGTAAGCCGATTGAAGTCGTGACTAAGGGTCGACATGACCCCTGCGTAGGAATCCGTGCTACACCGATTGCCGAAGCCATGATGGCCATCACCTTGCTTGACCATTTATTGAGGCACCGAGGGCAAAATGCCGATGTTGTCTCGACTGTTCCGGTATTGGCTGCTGAAGCGGATCAATAAGCATGGATAAGCCGTCATTGCCTTATTGGCGGTTATCCTCTTTCTATCTTGTCTATTTTGCGCTTCTCGGCGCGCTATTGCCGTTTTGGGGGCTCTACCTAGAGTTCCTGGGAATGACCGTTGGCGACATCGGTATTCTCATGGCGATTCTCATGATTACACGTGTCGGTGCGCCTAATTTATGGGGGTGGATCGCTGACTATACACAGCAGCGTATTTGGGTGATTCGTTTCGGCTCTCTGCTTGCGCTTATTGTTTTCTCCACGGCATTCTGGGCCGATACCTTTTGGCAGTTAGCATGTTTGATTTTTGCCTTCTCGTTTTTCTGGAATGCTGTCTTACCGCAATTTGAAGTGGTGACTTTGGAGGCGTTAGGGGATAACCGCAGCCGGTATAGCCAGATTCGTTTATGGGGATCTATCGGCTTTATTGTTGCTGTTGTGGGGTTGGGCATGCTGTTCGACTACGTGTCGATCAAGTGGCTAGTACCCATTTTGTGGGTGATGATTTTGTTGATATGGATTTCAACTATGCTGGTGTCTGCTCCGCGAGTTGTTGTCCCTCCTCGGCAAAAAGGCGCGTTTTGGAGTGTTTTGCAGCGCCGTGAAGTGTTTGCTTTTTTATTGGTGAGCTTCCTTGTTCAATTAAGTCACGGCCCGTATTACACCTTTTATTCCATCTACATAACGGAAGTTGGTTACAGTAAAACAGAAATCGGTTTGTTATGGGCGTTAGGTGTCATAGCCGAGGTGTTTCTGTTCATCTATATGCATAAGTTACTGGATCGTTTTGGCGCTAAAACCATCACGATTATTGCCGCGGTGGGCTGTTTGCTGCGTTGGATATTAATAGGAACTTTCCCTGATGAGCTGGCAGTGTTGCTGTTTGCGCAGTTATTGCATGCGATTACCTTCGGCTGCTCACATGCAGCGGCAATTGCTTTGGTCCATGAGTTTTTTCCAAAAAACGTACACGGGCAAGGGCAGGCAATATACAGCAGCTGTGGATTTGGTTTGGGCGGGGCTGTGGGTGCTTACCTCAGTGGAGTGAGTTGGACATTATTTGGTTCTAACAACACCTTTCTTATCGCGGCAGTCGTTGCTATTAGCGCGATTGTTGTGGCGGTGTGGGGCTTTCGCGGTCAGCACGAACCAAAGCTAGAAGCTGCTAAGCGCTCGTGACTTCTGCGGTTTTCGCCTGATTCAGTTGTGTTAAAAAAGCTTGAGCCGCGTTAGATAACGTCCTCTGCCGGTGATATATAACGCCAAGCGGCCGAGATATAGGTTCTGTTGACAATGGTAGGGTGTGTAAACTGCTATCAATCAGTGTCTTTGGCAGCAAGCTCCAACCCAATCCTATGCTAACCATCATACGGATCGTGTCGAAGTTATTGGTCGACATGATGACCTTTAAGTCGATATTTTCTTCTTCAAAATGAGCTTCGACCAGTTGTCGGGTAAAGGTGCTGCGTTCAGGTAAAATGGCTTGGTACTCGTTCAGCATTGAAAATGTTACCGGCTTCATTGCTGCCAGCGGATGATCCGCTGCAACGGAATAGCGTAGTTCGTCTTCCCATATTTTTTGATCACTGATTTGGGGGTGAGGGTTGGGCGAGAGTGTAATTATCGCTAATTCAACACTACCGTGAAGAATATCTTCATAGGCTTTTTCAGATTCGGTAAAGGTTAAATCCAGCTGTACTTTGTGGTAGTCAGTGGAAAACTTTCGCAAGGTGGGGGGGAGTCGATGCAAGCTGATGTGATGACTAGTGGCAATACTTAAACGACCGCTCACCGTATCTGATAAGTTATTTATCATCCGACGTGTATCTTCGGCGTCTAGCAAAAGTTGTTTGGCTCGCGGCAGAAGCGTCCGCCCTGCTAATGTGAGGCTGACATTTCGGCCAATGCGGTCGAATAGTTGAACACCCATTTGCTCTTCTAGATTAAAAATACGCTTACTAATCGCGGGTTGAGTAACAAACAGCTTGGCTGCTGCTTGTGAGAATGAGCCAGTTTCCGCGACGATGACAAAGGCGCTGAGTGTTTGTGTATCCATGTTA
>JBLXCH010000079.1:0-14653 GCA_048265065.1 Motiliproteus sp.
GTTGATGAAGAATATCTAACCGCAGTTGATTGGGCCACCAATCGCGATCAGTCGTACCGCCACCAGCGGCATGATTAAATGGGCACTTACCTGACATAACCTCATCTCCTGTTTATTTTTCACAGCGTATATTTCGCTGTGTTAGATAAAGTTATAGTTCTATCTCGAAGATCTCACCAATTAAGATATGCTAACCCACCGATAGCTATAGCTTATTAAAAATATAACCAATTGATTTAAAGTTAAAAAATAGAGGGATTTAATTAAAATTCAATAAATTAGTAAGTCTTTAATTCGACTCCGCAAGCCCCCTCTTTTCAGCATGTTTTTTCTCGAATAAATAATCAGTGCTAGAGCAATAATTTAAAGAAATAATAATGATTAGCATTACTAAAAACATTATACTTAACGAAGTTGAGAGTTAGTGTTTCTGATACTACAAAAAAAACAAATCAGCGCAATAATTCAGCAATCCTACGTATGAAAAAACTGCATTTAACGCACCGATTAGAGACACATCATGGCTCTTGATATCAGGCAACTCTCCGCCGCCTATGGAAAGGTGCATGCCTTAAAAAACGTTTCCGTAACATTCACACCCGGGAAATTCACGGCATTACTTGGACCCAACGGCTGTGGAAAATCAACATTGCTACGCACAATCATGGGCTTGCTGCCCTGCAGTGGGGGTAACGTCTGTTTAGACGGTGTGCTTATTAATAAAATCCCGCGCCGCGCATTAGCTCAGCGTATTGCTTACCTCCCTCAAGAGAGTCATTGCCCTGATTATTTAACACTGGGAGAACTGATAGAACTTGCAGGCTACTCGCGCAGCTCTTTATTAGGAGGTCCAACGGCGGAGGATCACCGCCTTTTCCGTGAGTCCTTGGCTACCATGGGCTTAGCAGACTGGGCCAATCGGCCATTAAATGCGTTATCTGGCGGCCAGCGACAACGCGCTTGGATAGCCATGGTGTTAGCACAAAACGCCGATATAATTTTATTGGATGAGCCGGTAAATCATCTGGATATTTCGTATCAATATTCAGTACTAAAACTACTTACCGATCTGACAGTAAGTCATCAAAAGACCGTGATTAGTGTCCTTCACGACCTAAATTTAACCGCAGCCTTTGCCGACGAAGTAGTCCTTATGCGCGATGGTGAAGTGAAAGCAAAGGGGCCGGTTGATGACACGATCACAACCGCAAATGTAGCCGAGGTTTTCAATTTTGATGCCGATATTTATACACGAAATGATCGTCTAGTCTGCTTACCTAAAAATGCCGAAATGGTTTCGCTATGATTGGCAAGCCGTTATTTTTCATAGGCTTAATTATTGCGCTAATCATAACCTTTGGTATTGAGCTATCCATTGGGGCCACCATCATTCCGCTAGCATCGGTAGCGGATGCTCTCTTTAATTTCGATCCTGAAAACTACGACCACTTTGTCGTTTTGTATCAACGGGTACCACGGGCATTGATTGCTATCTACGCTGGCGCATTAATGGCTTGTAGCGGTATCGTTTTACAAGGGCTCACTCACAACCCCTTAGCCTCACCTTCCACCTTAGGCATCAATGCAGGTGCGATGTTATTTGTCTTAGCAGGCGCTTACTTTCTTGATCTTGGAACAGCGGCTCAAGGCACCGCCGCCTTGGTAGGCGGCGCTGTAGGTTTTGCCTGTGCCTTCTTAATGGCCAAAGCCGTTGGTTTTGCCAACGACCCTCGCGGCTTGACCTTGATTCTTTCTGGCTCATTAATTTCCATGCTGCTTTTCGGTATCGCCAATGCGATTCTGTTAACAGATCCTACACGGCGTGGTGACTTTCTCAGTTGGGCCTTGGGCAATATCAACCATGTTTATATCGATAGGCTCTACGACTTTTGGTGGATGGGTATCGCAGGAGTGTTCGTACTCTTTTATCTTGCTCGCCCTCTAACACTAATCACACTAGGTGCTGATAAAGCCGTTTCCACCGGCGTGAATGTGAAATGGGTTGTTTGGTTAGCTTTAATTGCTGTAACCATTGCGGCGAGTTCCGCTGTTGCTGTGTGCGGTCCTATCGGTTTTGTTGGGCTTATCGTGCCTCATATAGTTCGCCCGTTTACCGGCTCAAAGTTCACCTTTAGTTTACCCGGCGCCGCACTGTTAGGTGCCACCATTTGTTTATTAGCCGACTTTATCGCACGACAACTGTTTGCCCCTTATGTTTTGCACACAGGTTTAGTTATGGACCTCATTGGTGGGATAGTTTTTATCCTCATCGTGCGACATTTTTACCTCTCTCCTCGTGCAGCAGGTTAGCCATGAAATATACCCGCGCAATTGATGGTCGACGCGTATTACAATTGAGCAATGGTCTGCAAATACGTATAGAAAACCTAATCGTCGCCTTCGGGCTTGTCGCCATCGTTTTTCTCTTAGCACTATTCTCCCTAACCATCGGCTCGACTCAGGTTAGCCTCGCATCAATGCTTACTGGCTCGCTCAATGAGGATATGAGTTTTGCAGTCTACGATATTAGGCTGCCTCGAATTCTACTAGGCTTTATGGCCGGGTGGTGCGTGGCAATCACTGGAGCGCTATTACAGTCGCTTTCCCAAAACCCGCTTGCTGACCCCGGCTTACTAGGGCTCAGCCAAGGTTCAATGCTCACCATTTTGCTGTTGATTATTTTTATCCCAACAGCACCTCTAAGCATGATTCCATTCACGGCTATTTTGGGTGGACTAACAGTTGCAGCCTTACTTATTTGGCTAACAAACGGTGGGCAAGGGAGTGGAATTGCAATCTTATTGATGGGCATCGCGTTAGAAACTGCGCTGTCATCGATATCAGCCATCCTTATTCTATATACACCTTCTGAGACCTCTTATGCCGTTTCCAGCTGGCTGGCCGGTTCCCTCTTTCAATCGAGCTGGAGCAGTATTATGACATTGGCGCCTTGGTGCGCATTAAGCATCCCTGTAATCCTTTTCCTCGGTCGCGCCGTTCGCTGTTATGACCTCGGTGATCATAGAGCGATGGCATTAGGTGAGCAAATATCCCGCTCTCGACCACTCATATTGTTCGCCTCTGTTTTGCTGACTTCTGCGGCGGTTGCCGCGGTCGGGCCATTGAGCTTCCTCGGGGTCATTGCCCCTCACTTAGCTAATTTTATTTCTCGCTCATTCGGCCGAGCGCGCCTTATTTTATCAGGGATTATGGGCGGGCTACTTGTCATAGCGGCCGATGCGTTAACGCGTAGCACAGCAGACTCACTCTCTTTGCCTATCGGCCTAAGTCTGACTCTAGTTGGCGTACCACTGTTTATTTTAACGATGCGCTTACGTGCATTTATCACCTTACGAACCGGATAAGAGGTTTAGTTATGCGCAAACGATTGTTTCTATCGGCTGTTCTATTACCCGCTATTCTGCTTACATCACAGGCAGCTATATCAGCTGAACGCACCATCACCGATGATACCGACCGAACGATTACCATTCCAGCAACCCCGGAGCGGGTGGTCGTGCTACATGAACCCTTAATCGGCGTGCCTCTTGCAGATTTAGGTTTAGCACCTATTGGTAGCTATGGGCGGGATAGCGATGGTAAAAGCTTAATGTCCGTTGATTTCTATCGAGAAGTCCTTGGCGAAGCCGCGCCCACACCTCATGGGATCGGCAATTTTGGCAATATGGATATTGAGAAATTACGCGCATTGAAGCCCGACTTAATTATCGGCACGGAGCATGACTTAGACAAAACTAAACAACTCTCAACGATCGCTCCCGTTTATCTACAAAACAGTAGCACGGGATTATCCACAGGTTTTGATGCCGAAGCTGCGCTTTCCTCAGTAATTAATCGTGATGGGGCTTTTAACAACCGTAAAAACACCTATACAGAGCACCTTGAGCGCGTGCAAAAAGCGTTACCCTTCAATGCTAAAGATAAAACTTATCTGGCCATTTTTCTCACAGACCAAATCAACGCTGTGGGAGATATGTCCGGCATTTCACAAGCCTTTAAAGATCTTGGATTTTCTCGATTGGAGATACAACAAAAAAGCGGTATTTCAGGTTTAGGCTCTACTCTACTGGTGCCTCTTAGCCCTGAAGTCTTCGGCCGCTTAAATCCTGACCTTCTGATTGTGATGAACAACTACATCGGCGCCGACCGAGATGAAGCAGGTACGCAACGCTCTCTCGATCGTATTGTTCCTGGTTGGGACCGTTTTTTAAAGCCTGCCAGAGAAGGTCGAATGCTTTTCATGGACTCAGCCAAAGTAACAACACCTTCAATTGCCAGTGCAATACACACTCTAGACGCAATAAACGCATGGATAAGCACTCAATAGACAGCATCAAAAACGGGCCGATAACGGCCCGTTTTGGTTGATCATTAAACCTCTAAAAACTTACGTTAAGCCCTACACCAAGCTCTAAAGGTTCCACTACATTAGCTGCAATCCCGCCAATTGAGCGATCATCAAACTTATAGGTCTCTGCTCTCTCATCAAAAATATTATTCGCGAAAGTGTAAATTTCAATATTGTCATCAACAGCGTAAGTCATCCGCGCGTTAGCCACTGTGTAATTATCTACTTCGTAGTCTGGATCATTCTCATCTGTTGAATAATAACCATCGGTATGACGAATATCCCCTGACAATACAACTTTCTCAGTAACCTGCCAATCTGCCCCTAAAGTGATCATATAGCCCGGTGCGCGACCAAATTCATTACCCTCATAGTGATTGCCCAAAGCATCCGTAAATTGTCCAATTTCAGACTGCAACAAACCAGCGCCAGCTCGTAGGTTCAAGTTTTCTCGTGCTTGAAAATTCATCGAAACTTCTAGTCCATACGACTTGGCTTCGTCGGCATTAACCACCGTGCTGCCATAAGGAATGCTGCCTAAATAATCAGGTAACAGGCGCTGCGAGTCTTTATGATCACTATAAAAAACATTACCCGCGAGCATTAACCGGCCGTCTAACATTTTTGCCCGTGTAAATAGCTCATAGTTCCAGGTAGTTTCCTCATCAAATGTGATGTAATCGGCACTGACAAAGCTTAAATTCACACCCCCTGGGGTATAGCCGCGGCTAAGCAATGCACCAACCGTGACTTCTGGGTTAACCGCATAAGCAAGCGACACCTTAGGTAACCAAGCGGTAAAGGTTTCATCGTAGTTAAGGGTCGCAGAAGGGGCAAAACCCGATGTTCCACTACGTTGAATACGATCTCGTTGGTATCTCAATCCAGTCGTTAGCGTCCACGCATCAGATAATGGGTAATTAATTTCCGAAAACAGCCCTAGGTTATCTTTTTGATCATCAAAATCTGACACACCTCGAATATAGAGCGTGTCATCTGAGGTCGTTCGAGCAATGTACATCCCCACGACACCGTTGATATCAGTTTCATTATCATCCAACACTAACCTAACTTCATTCGACGTATTTTTTTGATCAATGATTGCTGAGCCATTAGTGAAGGGCTCCGACACACGGTTCACATGGAGATTAGAAAACTGCAGCTGATTAACAAATTGAACAGTTTCACTAAGATCATATGCAACATCCGCAATAACGGTATTCACATCAACCGTCCAGCTCGGCATTGATGCAGTGACATTATCTAATTCATCATAAGGAGTAGAAGCGCTCTCCCAAGTTGGGCCGTTGTTTTCCGTGCGAGAAACCGTCAATTTGGCTTCTAAGCCTTCGATATCCTCCGGCACCCACAACAATTTAAATCGCAGATTCTTGTACTCTAAATCCTGATCGGTTTCACCTTGAAGAAAAGATGGATTGGTATAGTCGATAAACGTATCACGCCCACTAAAGTCAAACGCAGCCCTTGCTGCAAAGTCATCGGATAATGGGCCTGATGCCACTACGGAGGCACGCATCATGTCACGACTACCGTATTCAAACCGTGCAGCACCTTCATTAATGAACGTCGGATCCTTCGTATTAACAATTATCGCACCCGCAATACTGTTAGCCCCTTGGGCTGAGGTTTGAGGGCCACGAAAAACTTCGATGCTTTCAACATCCCAAATTGAACTTGCTCCATAAACGAATTCGTTATAGCTCAAGTAATGGCCATCTAAATTAATTGCCGCACGCGGAATGGTGCCTCCCAAAAACGCAGTAGAGCCAAAATTAGGGCCTTGCGTATCTTGCCCTCGGATAACCGGTGCACCTGTCGTATCGGTATAAATTAAATTGGGCACATTTTTAATGACATCGGAAACCGAGCTATTACCAACGCTATTCTCTATCTCTTCTGCTGTAAAAACCTGCACTGAAGAAGCGGTTTCTTCTAGGCTTCGCGAAATTTTCTCACCCGTTACAACAACGGTTTCAAGCTCAGTATAAGCCTCGTCTGTAGCGTCACTAGCAACACTATAGGGAGACACCATTACGACACCAAAAAGACTTAACAAGAGTGGTATTGGACGTTTATTCATGTAGTTACCTAACTAGGATGCGGCAAACCAACGCGGGGGCAGCCAATAATTTTTGGTAAGCAAACTAAGTCAGCCTTTACGTCTATGAAGGGGGAAAAACGCTGAAGGCTCACCTCTCGTATTCCATATAATATAATTCATTCCACTTGTTGGTAAATATTAATAAAAACTATTATCATTTACAACAGATTAATTGGTTAATTGATAATCAGTGCCGTTGTTGAACTAGCCCGCTTCGATTAACATGCCGAAACCATTTCAATATCTGGACGCCTATGCCTCCTCGTTCTTCTAATAATTCGGGCACTCAAACCGATAAACGCCCCGGGACTATTCAGTCGGTTTCTATTGCTATGCGCTTTCTCAACATCTTGGCTAATGCAGGAGAACCCCTTGCCTTACGCGACATATCCCGGGAGGCAGAAGCAGGTGCGTCCACGACCCATCGATATTTACAAAGCTTGGTGAAAGAGGAGCTGGCGTCGCAGGATCCTGCGACGGGTCTTTATGATCTTGGGCCTGCATCGTTGAGCATTGGCATTGCCGCGCTACGCCGAATAGACCCTATTGAAGTTGCCGCCCAGCAGATGAAAAAAATGGCAAGCAATATGGCTGCCAATAGTGGTATCGCGATCTGGACAGAACGAGGGCCAACGTTAGTACGCTGGTATAAAAGCACTTATTTTTCAATCAATTCTGTTGGGCTTGGGGATATTCTTCCACTCGATAATACCGCTTGCGGGCTACTGTTTCAGGCCTATCTGCCTAAAGAGAAAATTGCGGTAGCCAGAGCACTACAACCCGAAAAATTCCGTGGGAAAGCACCCACCGAAAACACCGTCGAGAATATCCGGCGTAGGGGACAAGTCAGTTTGCAAAATCATTTATTGCCTAACTTCACGGGGCAAGCCGTCCCCGTTTTTGATGCTCAAGGCGATATCTGCTGCGTAATGACAACCGTCAATAATGTCGGGCAACATGATGAGCAAAGTGACACGTTGTTTAAAGCCGCAGAAGAGGTTGCACATAAAACCGGAGGGTGGGAAGCCTTTCAGAGGTATCTCAAAAAAACCCCTAGCGATTAATCATCATCGGTCAGATGATCCATAAAGGTCGACCCTGCATATTCTGATCTGAAAACTCCACGCGCTACCAACATTGGAATCATTTTCTCCAACGTCAGGTGCATGGATGAAACCGACCCGCCAGGCACACAGATAAAGCCATCTATCGCGCTCGCATCAAACCATTCAATAATTTCTTCAACCGCATCTTCCACTGTCCCCACTATTTGCCAATGGGCCGAGCCAATGACTTCGGGACTCAAGAGTAAACTAGCTAAAGTTGGCTCATCTCTTAAAATCAAACGACGTAACAACTCGGCATGAGTCCGGCTCCTCAAATTCTCAGGAACTGGCGGTAAATCCGCTGCGGTAATCGGTTTATCGTGAGGCCATGCGGACAGGTTCAGTCCTGTCATCGCCTCAATAGATGCAATTTTTCGTTGACGATCCATTCTCGCATGAGTAGCCATGTAGAGCGCTCTAGCGTCTTCTCTTGTCTCAGCAAGAAAAAGGCTTAATCCAGGCAAAACACGAATATCATCGGCACGCCGGCCGCATTTTTCTGCTCGTTCGTGTAGGTCTTGACGTAGTTCCTTCGCCGCCTCCTTATCTGGGGTTGCCGCGAAAATAGCATCCGCTATTGAAGCAGCAAAATTGCGCCCGGATGATGAAGCCCCAGCTTGTATTAGCGGAATCCGCGACCTGTTATAGGCAGGTAAGTTTATTGGCCCATTAACGTTGAAAAACGTGCCTTTATGCGCAATAGGCCGTACCTGGCTACTGTCCGCAAAGCGCCCTTCATCACGGTCCATCAATAATGCAGCATGTGGATAACTCTCCCAAAGTGCTTTGACTACATCCAGAAACTCTGTAGCACGCTCATAACGTTCTTCCGCTGTAGCCATTTCCTCAAGGCCAAAGTTTTCGTGGCCTCCCAGTGCAGTCACCACATTCCAACCAGCTCGGCCGTTGCTAATCCAGTTAAGCGACTGTATCTGTCGGGCCAGAATATATGGAGGGAAGAACGTCGTCGACGCTGTAGAAAGCAAACCAATATGCGATGTCTCTCGAGCAATGGCCGCTAGTAACAACGTAGGATCTAAGCTAGAAAATCCAGAGCCGGTATCCAGCACACTAGGATCCAGATAGAGCGTATCCGGTAAAAAAGCGAAATCGAGCTTGGCATGCTCTGCTCGTTGAGCAATATCAATATAGAAATCCGTCGAAAAGATACCTTCTACACCGCTGTCAGCACGACGCCAAGCTTCTCCACTTAACCAAGTAGGAGCCAATGACATTCCAATATGGAGCATTTTAGACATGACTTTCTCTCTCTGCTGACTAAAAAGCACGACCAATAATAATGAGTCGCAATTACAATTGACTAACCTATCAGGTTTATCTGCTTTTTAAAAAGGACTGCTATGAGAAAAAGTAAAACCGCATGACCCCTAAGACCGTCTAGTACAACTCAAATACTGGCTTGGTTAACACGTGCAGACAATTCAGCTGCCGTTTCCAGGCGCTCTGAATAGCGATCAGTTAAATACTCGCTACAGCTACGCGTGAGCAAGGTGAATTTCACCAGCTCTTCCATCACATCAACAATACGATTGTAATAAGGCGACGGTTTCATTCGGCCGGCATCGTCAAACTCATTAAAAGCTTTTGCTACTGAAGACTGATTGGGAATTGTCACCAAACGCATCCAGCGACCGAGTATTCGAAGTTGATTAACCGTGTTAAAACTTTGCGAACCACCGCAGACCTGCATAACCGCGAGTGTCTTACCCTGTGTTGGTCGCACGCCACCTAAACTCAATGGTATCCAATCGATTTGTGCTTTCATTATGGCCGTCATGGCACCATGGCGTTCAGGAGAGCACCAAACCATTCCTTCTGACCAAGTCACCAAATCACGTAGTTCCTGCACCTTAGGGTGGTCTGTCGACGTTTCATCAGGCAAAGGTAAGCCATTAGGATTAAAAATCTGCACCTCAGCACCTAACGCTTTCAATAACCTCGCCGACTCCTCAATGGTAAAACGGCTAAACGATCGCTCACGCAGTGACCCATACAGCAGCAGTATTCTTGGCTTGTGGCTGCCTGCTTCAGATACGTTGAATAGTTTCCCGAGGTCAGGCTGATGAAAATGCTCTAGCTCGATGTTGCCGATCTCGTTGTCGTTTTCCATAATCGTTATCTCTGCGCTACTTCTCTTGTGTCTATTTTAATCAGCTTACTGACAGGCCTCACCACCCTCTGAAGGGCGATCACACATTGCGGCAAGGCGCGCAAAGGGCTGTTGTAAAATCTCAGCTGAATGCGCTTCGGTTTGTTTGATGACGTTCAACATCCAGTCACTCAACAGTGGGTGTAACTTGTAATAAACCCACTGTCCTTGTCGTCGGTCCAACACCATTCCCGCTTTTTTAAGCTGGCTCAAGTGTCGAGAAACTTTTGGCTGGGGGAGCGCTAGTGCTTCCATCAATTCACAAACACAAAGCTCATCTTCAGCGTGGATAAGTAACAAGCTCAGGAGTCGAGTTTCATCCGCCATCGCTTTATAAAAATCTAACGCAGACGGCGCCATGACTTGGCTGCTAACATTTTTAGTATTCACCAACACGAACAGCCGAATCCGTTCGCTGAGTTCCTGCATTGTCCGTATAAACGCTTTAGGGTCAGGACTTGCTTTAGGATCAGGAAAATCCCAAGCCATAACAACACCACTATCTGGCCAATAGCGACATTCTTTATGTGCTTTGTCACAAAGCGTAATAACAAAATCAAAGTCACGATCAGCAACGCTTTCGACTGATTTCGATTTCAACCCACTCGTATCAATGCCAAAACTATTCAGAGCATCAAGGGCTCTTGGGTCAACACTACCTGGCTCATTCCCTGCACTGAGTACGTCAAAATCATCACCCGCAAAATTTTTTAATAGTGCTTCAGCCATTTGTGAACGAGCAGAATTGGCCGTACAAACGAAAAGCACGCTTTTCTTCATACTTTTCTCCATGCTTTTCTTCATAGGAACCCCCATATCAATCTGGCAAGACAATACATTTGTTTAAACAGATATGCAATTTAATATATATGTAATAAATTAAATTTATAGTGCGCATAGTTACTCAACCAACAAGAGAATCACCATGAAAAAATTAATCGCAGTTGCCGTTGTAGCAGGCCTTATGGCAGGCCAAGCTGTAGCCAGTGAGTACAATAAGCTTGGGTTTATCACTCATGTAGAAGATGGTCGTTTATGGGTATTTAAAGAGGGTTCTGACAACTTAAAGGAATTCGAGAAAACTGGCGAGCCCGCTAAGCAATACACCGTTATTGGCGAAGGCCCTAATGGTATGACCGTTAAGGCTGCTGACCTTGAGGTTTTGAATACTTACTTGCAGTTGATTAAATAAACACCTATCACCAGAACCTCGTGGTGAAGGGCACACATAACTGCCCTCCCGCGAGGGCCTTATCCCACCTGAGAAATTCCCCCGTTCCAGTATCACTACTCAAGCAATACCCGTTGGCAAATCAGTCAGGCTACTATTTGGCGCTATCGGTTGTTTTGACTTAACAGATAAAAGCATTGATATCTGACATAAATTTAATGATAATGATAATCAATTTTATTTAAGCCATGAGTTTGTGATGTCAGTAGTCAAACTTTCATTTAGTCAGCAAATTGAACATCTGTATGGCGAGCATCGCGGCTGGTTATCCGTATTTATCCAACGTCGAACTGGTTGCCCCGATGCCACTGCTGACTTGATACAAGATACCTACCTACGCTTACTCAGCGGCGGGAAACTTCCAGAGCAGCAGGACTCACGCCGCTTTTTAACGCATATCGCCAAGGGATTGCTGATTGACCGCTACCGTCGAAAAAATATCGAAGATGCGTATCTGGAATATTTATCCCTCGTGCCTGAAGAATATTATCCCTCGCCACAACAACAAGTAATGATGGTCGAGTCACTCATTGAGATTGATGTCCTACTGCAAAAAATGCCGAGTAAGGTTCGCCAAGCATTATTGCTGAGGCAACTAGAAGGCTTGAGTTACAAAGACATCGCCCAGCAGCTTGGCGTGTCAGTTTCTTCGGTTGAAAAGTATATCGCCAAAGCCCTAAGAGCCTGCTTACTTGCCGTTGACCCAGAAACCTAATCAACTACTTTTATATAAACCGCGTTTAACCTTGCCACTGCTGATTCCCTGATACTTATCTGTACTGCTTCATACTGATTCACTGCCGACCTAAATGTTAATCACGCGCTAACACCTAGGGTTCACCTCCCCTGTGAACCTCATTTCGGGTCAAAAGCCACAACAGCACACTTAGCATAGCGACAGATATGAGGCATTTAACTGTCGCGTCCATTGGTGATAGCTCCATTATCAACCAACTCAGCATCATTGATCCTCCCGCCAACCACTTTACTGAACGGGGAATTACACGAAACTGCTGCCAATTGGCTATTGGTGGCCCAAAACGAGGGTGTTGAAGAATCCATTCCGAAAGTTGCGGCCAGCCCTTACCACCGGCCCAAACAGCGATCAGCATAAAAACAGTCGTTGGCATACCTGGGATAACCACGCCGATAAACCCCAGCAATACTGAAACGGCAGCTAAAAGCCGCCATATAAAGCGCAACAACACAGTAATTACTGATCCATTAACTGGTTAGCATTGGCAATTACGAATCGAAAGGCTGAAGAGGCTCCTGCCACCATAAGTTCACACTGGCTGTCGGTATAGGAAACGTCATTTAATGCAGTTTTAAAAACCATCCAGTGCTTTCCTCGACCATCCAAATGCGCCGCCATATGATGAGCGCCAAACTCTTCAGACAGTGCCAACTTTTTCTTAGCGCGTTTTAATAACACTGCCGCCCCCATATTTGAGCCTTCAATAGTGTACAACCAGCCGATACGCTCATCCGTTGACCCTAAAGGGACATCAGCTCCTGTGGCCATATCCGCATTGATATCCGCTTCGCTGATGCCTAGATCAACACAATCTTGCTGCACGGCCGGTAAGCGGTTCCATTCACTCAAGCCCGCAAAAATTTCCTGTAGTGCTGAGTCTTGATACAGTCGCTGACCTGCGGCATGCAGCCGAAGCTGCATACGCAGAAAAACAGCGTAATGCTCACGACTCTGAAATGGATCGAAGGCCATCACTTGTTGATCAAGTGATTGATGCAGTGCCTGCGTACTAGAGCGCAGGTGGGTAGTAATATCAGGCTGAACCTCTATTGAAGACATAAAACATATTCCACATTACCGATTTTATTGATATACCGAACGAACGCTTAAAATCCGTAATATAAAATTAAAAAGTTTTTTGTAACTGCAATTTCACTGTCTGGTTTTGCTGACTATAAAGCCAATCTACATTGCTGTTCGTCTGCTGATACTCCCAACTCAAACTCGGTTCAACGCCTTGAAAAGACCAACGAGGCACATTCAGTTTCAATGTCAGATTTTGCTCAGTATCAGCCCGTTGAGCACCAAGCAATGCATTAAATTGCCCATAGTTTTTTCGACGAACAGCGCTGAATAAACTGACTCTCGTATCTTCAGCAAACGTTTTGTTTAATCCTAAGCGAATACCGACCTGCCGGTAGTTATTGACCGCTGATTCAGTCCGTAAATAGCTGGCATCGACACCCGCAATAAGCCCCCAATTGTCCGGAAGCTGTTTGAAGTAAGTGGCATAAAGACCCGTGCGGCTGCCGTCGTATTGCTCATAACCGGCACGTTTGTGAGAAAGAAATGAATAGTTACCTTCAAATCGAAGAAACTCACCTGCGCTCAGGGAATATAGCCAATCAGCTTTGGCTCCCCAAGCTGACGAATAAGGGTCACTACCCTGACTCACCATTTCATAAGTAGGGCCAACTGACCATTGGTGCGCAGCGCTGTGCCAACTATACGCGGCGAATAGGTTGACGGTGTTTTCATTGTAGGCAGAATGATTTTGATACAGGTCGCCATAACTCAGTAAACGCAACTGGTAGCCGTGATTCCCGACAACAGCCTCTCGTTTCTGCAAACTAAATTGGTAATTCAGCCCAGTGTCTGAGATCGCATCGGGTACTCGTCGCTCCAGCAAACAAGTCCCAAGATACTCGACCAAACAAGTCACGCTTTGTGACGACTTGTTGATGTTATCTCCCCAACTGGGTCCGAAAACCAGTGATCCCTGCCACGACTCTCGAGTATCCAAGGCGTCTTGAAAGCGCTTTACCGATTCTTGAACGCCTTTTGTTTTAGGGTCATTCGCGTCCATCAATGAAGCAATATAAGAAAATTGAGCTTCAGCTTGGCTATTTTTGCGGTTTTCAAACAGCACTCGACCTAACTCCAGCTCAGCCAACAGAAAGCCGGGCTGCAATTCCAGCAGGTGTCGAAAGTGTCGCTCTGCTTCATTAAACTCGCCATTTAAACGAGCCAATACACCCAATGCATAACTAACAAGCAGGGGGTCAGCATGAGGAAAGGTTTGATATTCAGCAAAGAAGTGAACCACTGATGGCCAGTCTTTATGCTGTATAGAAAAATAAAGCGCTCTGCCAACATCGTCCACGTTATGAAGTACCGGGTAATTCTTACCGTTGATCGTTAATATCGGGCGCTGGTTTAGGTAGACATCTTCCTGCTCCAACAGCTTTTGTTCTTGCTGATTGTTTTGCAAATCAAGACGTTGCTGTAATTGAAGGCTGGTATCCTCATCAGCAAAGATTATCGGGGCGTAAAACAGCACCAACAAAGCGGTTATAACGAAGCCTCTGACAAGCAGAAGTTTTGAAAGGACGGATGGCATAAATGAACCGTAAATCAGATAGGCGCAAAGCAAGAATTGTTTAAAAACAGCGAGCATCCCTGCCCGCTGCACCAATCAGCTAGGCTGGTTTAGTCTTTTGTACCACCGAAAGCGGTGTTTAAGTCAGCGTTTGCAAAAGTTGCGATACCCGCAATTTCAGCAGCACCGGCCCCAAAGAAGTGGCCTTCACTATCCCCAGCCGTTCCATTCGCGGTTGCATCACCGGCAAAGCTCGCATCAGTACTATCGATTACTGCTTCAATATCTACGGTTAATCC
>JBLXCH010000080.1:0-14574 GCA_048265065.1 Motiliproteus sp.
ACTAAGCTAAAGCACTCAGTTAAAGCACTAAGCGCATAAACGTGTTTACGCGTTCGAATTCATAGTGATCCTGTGGCGGGGTGGCGACGGTGAATCCCAACTGTTGGTATAAGTGGTTGGCCGCTTGAAGACTGCTGGAGGTCTCTAAACAGACTTCGCTTGCTTCCCGGCTGCGGGCTTTGTCGAGGGCAGCAATGATCAGCTTTCTTCCTATACCTTGTCCTTGATGGCTCACAGTAACGGCGGTTTTGGTGAGATAGAATACGTCATCAGAATAGTATTCTAAGGCGCAGCAACCTATAGCCTTGTTATCAACTACAGCAAATAAAACAACACCGCCGCGCGATAAATAGTAGCTTTCGGGGTGCTGTAACTGTTGGTAATCTCGCTCGCATATTTGGGTCGGAAAAAATGCTTCTAACCATTCAATATTGAGATCATAAAATGCTGATTTGAATTTAGGATCCCACGTCGTAATGTTGACTTCTTTCATCGAGGGCTGCCGAGTCCGCTCAATCACTGCCTCAGCTAAAGAGGTGCTGTTTAGCATACTCTCAAATTCGGCTAAGGCCGCTAAAATCGGATGCTTTTGTTGATTCAGCTTGCTGTTTAATACATCGCGAATCGAATCCCAAATAGGTTGAAGTTGTCGAGCCAGGTCTTGACCTTTTCGGCTGATTGTTAGCAACTGTCTGCGTTCATCGTTGGGATCGGTTTTTTTCTGAATTAAGCCTGACCGTATCATTTCTGTACTAATCTTACTGATAGCCGCATGGGTTACGCCGAGTTTTTTAGCAGCTCCTGTAATTGTCTGGGCTCCTTGGCTGTGTAACAAAGAAAATAACGGGAAGAAACGAGGATTGAGTTCGATATCTAGCTGCTGGTAAATTTCGGCGACTTCAGCATAAAGGTGGTCGCTAAGTCGCTTGAGTCGGCTTCCTAAAGAAAGGCAGCCTGCTTCAGTCATGTAATCCATTCCACTACCATTTGTGTAACCTGTTACGTAACTGGATGGTAAAAATTAATTAATCGGATTGCAAGGTCGATATAAAACTGACGGCTTAGTATGCTAAGCCCCTAAATGCAGTTCGATATACCCATATAGTTATTAATAATAAGAAGGATAATCATGGAAATCGAAGACCTATTTGTTCTCGTGGTCGAGCCTTCGAAAGTCCAGCGGAAGATCATTGTAGAAAAATTGAGAAACGCTGGGGTTTCGAGTATTCAAGAGGCCGATACAGGGGCTGAGACAATTGCGATGATGAAGCAAGATCGTCCTGATATTCTCGTGTCAGCCTACCATCTTGAAGATATGTCTGGTGGTGACCTGATTAAAACAATTCGTGATGATGAAGAACTACTCGACGTTGGCTTTATTTTAATTTCCAGCGAAACCCAATTCCGCTATCTCGACCCAGTGAAACAATCGGGTTCGACTGCCGTGTTACCCAAGCCTTTTGCAGACGAGCAATTAATGACCGCGCTTCGTTCAGCTGTGCAATTGTTTCAGCCTTCACGGGGCTTGGACGATGAGGATATTGATTTAGAAGGGCTGCATGTTCTTGTCGTTGATGACAGCGCGCTTGCTAGAAAATTTATTATTAAAGTTCTTAAAGGTTTAGGTATCGAAATCTTTACTGAAGCCGGTGATGGTCAAGAAGCCATTGATCTATTAAAGGATAACTTTTTTGACTTGGTAGTGACCGACTACAATATGCCGAATGTAAATGGTAAAGAGCTCACCGAATTTATTCGTGAGAAGAGCGGACAAAGCTCCGTACCAATTATGATGGTGACGAGTGAAGCGAATGATGGCCGACTGGCGGGTATTCAGCAGACTGGCGTTTCTGCGTTATGTGATAAACCTTTTTCGCCAGAAGAAGTCAGGCAGTTATTGAATAATATTTTAAAAGAGACATGAGTTAAGCAGAGTATCGTCAGTGAAAAAGAATTCTAACTTAGTATTTTCTACCGAAAGTGGGCGGATGTGCCCAGATTGTCAGCATCCTATTGCTGAATGCCAATGCAAGGCAGAAAAGCCTAAAGAAGGTGATGGTATCGTTCGTATTAGCTTGGATACCAAAGGACGCAAAGGTAAGGGGGTGACGCTAATTAAAGGGCTTTTAGTTAGTGATGCAGAACTTAAGAACTACGCTAAAAAATTGAAGCAACGTTGCAGCACCGGTGGTGCAGTTAAAGAGGGGGTTATCGAAATACAAGGTGACCAGCGCGCGTTGTTGATGGAATTGTTAAAAAAAGACGGGCACACCGTTAAAAAGTCCGGCGGTTAGTGCTTTTAGTACTATGTTAATAGTAGGGTGATCGTAGGCTAGAACAATATTAAATCAGCTAAGAGCCAAGTGATCAGCAGTATAAGCCAAGTGATAATTAGGTTGATGCTAACGATTTAAGGTCCGCTGTTAACGGACTCTACGGTTGTATGGATCTTGGTCAATAAAGTTAGGTCGAAAGACTACCGTTTAGGGAAAATTTGCCTGTGTGGGTTGAGCTTGCCGGAGTTATTTTTGTGTTGTTGATGGCGGCATGGGTGTTTTTACGGCCATTCCCCGAAGACAAGCAGATCGCTGAGAACCAGACGAAACAGTCGCCGACGAATGAAGACACCATAGACAAGGCGATGCACAATAAGGACGAAGAAAAACCATGATGCACCGGACGCTGCCTTATATCATCGACATTGAGGCTTCTGGCTTTGGGCCTGAAAGCTACCCTATTGAAGTGGGGGTGATCATCGATGAAAAAAACCGCTTTTGTACGTTAATAAAGCCATTACCCATGTGGACTTTTTGGTCAAAGGAAGCTGAGTGCCAGCATCGTATACCAAGAGCGTTACTTGATTCTCATGGTGAAGACCCGCGTTTAGTCGCTCAGCAATTGAACGATTTGTTAGCCGATAAGACGGTCTATAGTGATGGTTGGGTGGTTGATATGCCCTGGCTGATTGAGCTGTTTGATCAAGCAAAGCTGTCGATGAAGTTTCGAGTGAGTCCTTTGGAAATGATTCTGACAGAAGGCCAAATGAACGTTTGGCATCAAGCAAAAGAAACGGTCCAGAAACGTCTATCTCTGGACCGCCACCGTGCCAGTAATGATGCTCTTGTCATTCAGCAGACATATCTACTGGCACAAGAACTGGCGGAGGCTAGCTAGCAAGATCCTTTTTGCTAGATGATGTAATAGCCTCTACCATCCAACAAAAGCATTAGCCTGACTTTTTTACCTGTAGTTCCTCGTAGCTTAAGTACTCATCCTTGCTCAGTTGCTCGTCACCGTTTTCATCAATCTTTTTGAAAACTGACTGCAGCACAGGATCTTTGATCGCTTCACGGGTACTGATAACGCCGTTTTTATCAACATCGAAGGTTTCAAATCCAGCAGTAGAAGGTTTGACTTCTTTTTGTTCGGTCATGGCTGAGACGGCAGTGCCTAGCGTCATTGCTGAAGTACCTAAAACAAGTGCGATCGCTGTAACTTCTAATTTATTCATAGCTTTTACCTTTTGTTTTGATAAAGACGGATTTTTGATAAAGATGAATGTTTTGATAGATTCGAAGTGGTTATATCAAGGCTTGTGCCATGTTTGTTAAAGCTGTTTTATTTCAATAGGTTATTGGTTTTGTTGCTGTTTGATTGAGCGTTATTTCTGTTTCCTGATTGGAAATTAAGGAGACGTTTTGCAAAAGCGTTGCTATTCAGCGACATAACCCCTTTTTGTGTGCAGACAAAGCGGACAGTGGCTGCTGTTGCAACACTGCTGTCATCCAAACTTCTTATATTGTAATAGGTTAATTAATGTCATCGTCGTCTCCCTTGAGCGACAGTGGCAAACCGCTTATGGTTAGAAAGATCTCGGTGTGCCTATCTAGAAGGCGGTCAAATGGTCGATAACATCCAGTGTCAGGAGGAGTCGCTTTATGTCCGTACGTAGTCATTTTTTTGCTTATATCAATAAAATTCGCTGGATTAACCGTTGGGGTTTAAAGCGCAATACCATTCCTGAAAATGTCATGGAGCATAGTTGGGACGTTGCCACTATCTGTCATGCTTTAGCGATTATTCGGAATCGCTTATATGACGGTGATATTGATGCACACTTTTTAGCGACAGTCGCTTTATATCACGATGTCTCAGAAGTCATTACAGGCGATATGCCGACGCCAATTAAATACCATTCTCCCGCTATTCGTGATGCTTATAAGTCGATTGAAAAAGCAGCAGGTGAGGAGTTATTGACTTTGTTGCCTGATGACCTGCGTAGTGATTTTGAAAAGGTCATGATGGAAGACAAGCTGCCTGCGGAATACCAAATATTAATTAAGGCAGCAGATACGTTGTCTGCTTACTTAAAGTGCCAAGCAGAACTGAAAGGTGGGAATCAAGAGTTCGCGCAAGCCGCAGAATATGTTGAGCAAAGACTTAAAGAGTTCGAATTGCCTGAGGTCGATTACTTTTTAGAGGTCTTCACCCCTAGCTATCAACTGACCTTAGATGAACTTATGAATGATGGTAGATTTAAAGCAAATGTAGCGCCGGTGCATCAGCTCAAACAAGTTTGATGTAATGTTCTACACTTTAGGTAGCTTTCTTCGTTTGTTGTTTGAATTTGAAAGTGTTCGGATAACTATTCCATTGGCCTAAGTGTTGAATGAGGCTTTTCTTAATCTGGAAGTAGAAGGAATACAGCGTGTTCTTTAATAAAAAAAATAGTACTACTACAAATAAGTCTGAGGTCTCTGCTGAAGAGTTAGCGGTGTTGCGAAGCAAAGCCGCGCTTGTCGATCAATTAATGGCGTTAGAGCCGCAGGTAAAGGTTGCGGAGATTGTTACTAAAGCAATAGAAAGTCGTGAGTCCTCTCAGAACCGTCTCGTCCGGATTGAGTCGATCACTAATCTGCTACAAAGCGTTGTTGATCAATCTGCTGAATTAGACCGCCTTTCTCATGATGCTGCTGATGCAGCCCAACAGACACTTAGCGTTGGCAATCAAGGGATTAGTGAGTTACAAAAATTGGCGGAGCAAATTAATGGTGTAGAACAAGAAATTAACGAGTTCAGCACCATGTTGAATAATCTGAATACTACTAACCAAACCATCAACCAGTTGGTGGAGTCCATTAAGGGCATTGCAGACCAAACGAATCTACTGGCGCTAAATGCGGCGATTGAAGCCGCTCGAGCAGGCGAACATGGGCGGGGCTTTGCGGTTGTTGCTGATGAAGTGCGCTCTTTAGCGACTACCGCTAATGACTCTGCGCAGAAAATTCAAAATGAAATGAGCAACATTACCGGTATTTCTAATACGATTATGGACCGCCAAGGTGTTGTTGCAACACGCATTACTGAAAGCCGTGAGATTTGCGATTCCACCGTGGGTCAGTTAAATGGATTGCTGAGTGTTGCAGAAGCGAGTAATTCTGCAGCTCAGACGGTAATGGGTTACTTGGAAAGCCAGCTCGCCAGTGCTAATCAAGCCGTAGAAGGTATGCGCGATGTTCTGGACAACAGCGAGCAGGCTGTTGCTCGTGCTTCTGATAACGAGGCTTTAGGCCACGAACTACAAGAAAACCTTTCGATTCTCAATCATTAGCAGTGTCAGTTTACGATTAAATAGCAAAAGCCGAGGGTTGCTTTAATGGCTGATTCCACTCTCGGCTTTTTTGCGTGTGCGGCCTTAACGAAGGGTTAAAAGTCTTTGTGAAACGACTTTCGGCGTGAGCTATCTGGCCCAGCCTTGCTGCTTAATACATAAATAAGCGCAAAGAGTATCGCGGCAGGCAGAAAAACGAGTAACGTTGCTAACATAAAGTGCCTCCTTTTACTGTAGATTAGACGCCTGTGTAAAGCTTTGGTCAAGAATTAAACAGGCTTAAGTATTCCTCATAACCCGCTTCAACTAACTCACTTTTCGGAATGAATTTTAATGCTGCTGAATTGATACAGTATCTTAAACCAGTGGGTTCTGGTCCGTCTTTGAAGACATGACCAAGGTGTGAGTCAGCGTTGCTGCTTCTTACCTCAGTCCGTGGGAAAATTAATTTGTAGTCCGTTTTGGTGGTGACATTTTCTTTCTTTAATGGTTGATAAAAGCTTGGCCAGCCAGTGCCGGAATCGTATTTGTGAGTTGATGAAAACAAGGCTTCACCACTGACAATATCAACATAAATCCCTTCGCGCTTCTCATTCCAATAGGCATTACTAAAGGCAGGTTCAGTTCCGTCTTTTTGCGTCACCTTGTATTGCATTGGGGTTAGCTGGCTTTGCAATTCCTTGTCAGAAGGCTTGTGGAAAACTTCATTCATCATTGTCTCCTTGCTGTCGGCGGGATCCATAGTGGCTTTGTACTCCAAGTCATCCCCCCATGTGTCCTCAAGGTATTGATCTCGACCTGAGTTATGTCGATAAAATTTGTAGCGTATTGGGTTCTTACGATAGTAGTTTTGGTGGTAGTCCTCGGCAGGCCAGAACTTAACGGCGTTGTGCACCCCAACCTTGATGGCATCCTCATAACGACCGCTCTTAGCTAAGTTGACGAGTCCTTGCTCCGCACTGATTTTCTGTGCATCTGTGTGATAGAAAATGTGCGGACTGTACTGATAGCCACGATCGACAAACTGGCCGCCATCATCAGTTGGATTGATATGGCGCCAGTAAACCTGAAGGAGGTCTTCATAGCTGATCTTAGTGTCATCATAATAGACTTGTACTGCTTCTACGTGGCCTGTGGAGCCAGATGAAACTTGCTTGTACGCTGGATTATCAACATGGCCTCCGGTATATCCAGAGATGGCTTCTACGACGCCAGGCATCTTTTCAAAATCTGATTCGGTGCACCAAAAACAACCGCCTGCAAACGTAGCGATGCTGAGATTATCATGGCCGCGTAATTTGAAAGTGAGTTTGTCGTCGTCATTCGTTGTTGAATAACTGGTTAGTGCCACAAGTGATGTGACTAGCGCGACGATTAAAGTTGCAAATGTGATCTTTTTTGATGAAGTCATGGGTATCACCTTGGCTTACATTGATAAGTGATTCAGGATATAGCGAATCATGATGTCTCTGTGTTTATTTACGCAGCTTTACAGTGAATAGATTCAAATGGTGTCTATGTAGCTTGTGTCTATGTAGCATGGTGTCCTGTAGGTCACGCTGTGCGCTTGCGTCTTTGTTTTAGAGGCTGTGTGTTCGATAAAGTTGCTTGTGTAAGCAACCTTATACAATGGGGTTCAGTAACAGTTTTCGGTTAATAGACCAAAGGAGAGAAAGTAGGATGATTGATCTTTACACATGGGGAACCCCGAACGGGCGCAAAGTATCTATTATGCTAGAAGCCTGTGAACTTGAGTATCAGGTGCATCCTATTAATATCGGCGAGGGTGAACAGTTCACGTCTGAGTTTTTGGCGATCAGTCCTAATAATCGTATCCCTGCTATTGTCGATCATGATGGCCCAGAAGGGGAGTTTATTAGCCTCTTCGAAAGCGGTGCAATTTTGCTTTATCTGGCTGAAAAAACGGGGAAGTTTCTGCCGTCTTCAGTCGCTAAACGTTATGAAGTCATGCAGTGGCTCATGTGGCAAATGGGCGGTTTTGGTCCGATGCTAGGGCAGGCTCATCATTTTCGCCGATTTGCTCCTGAAGAGGTTCCTTATGGGATCAAGCGCTATTCCGATGAGTCAGTACGGCTTTGGGGTGTACTTGAAAAGCAGCTACAAGGTCGGTCGCATATTGTTGATGAACTCTCCATTGCAGATTTTGCCATTTACCCATGGGCTGCACGTTATGAATGGCAAGGTATCTTACCAACAGAGTTTCCATTAGCCTTCGCGTGGATGGAACGAATGGCTGCATTAGCTCCCGTGGAAAAGGGTATGCTGGTTCCTCTTCGTCCAGAGTAGTAGAGATTGAATCACATCGACCGAATAACAAATTGAGTCTGTCTATTGTCGAAAAATTGCCTACAAACTGCGTATAAGCACCATATTAAAGAGCTTCAGGCGCGATATGAACAGTGGATGTCAGCCAATGATTGCACCGCTGTGGTTATTGACAGTGGCGTTGCACAGAACTTCTACCAAGATGATATTCAGCAACCTTATCGTGCCGCGCCGCATTTTAAACACTGGATGGCTTCAGCTGTGTTGCCTGGCGCCGTTATTGTCGTGCGACAAGGGCTGCGGCCTGCGATTCTTTTTACCGAAGAAAAGGGGTTCTGGCATCAGCCTGTTTCGCTGGCGGATTGTTTGGCTAAAGAGTGTTTTGATTGGATAGCACAGGATGTTATTACCCCAGAAGCGTTGCTGCAGAAAGAATCAGCGGCTTACGTAGGCGCGGATAAAAATCGTGCGTTAAGTTGGCAGCTTACAATGGTTAATCCACCGTCTTTGCTCGACTATCTCAATTGGTACCGTGCGTTTAAATCAGACTATGAACAGCAATGTTTAAAACAAGCCGCGCAAATAGCATGGGTTGGGCATCAAGCTGTTGCTCAAGGTTTTGAACAAGGTTTGTCTGAGTGGCAACTACACTTGGAGTACCTGCGAGCTACCGAACAGTCAGAGCAACAGCTGCCGTACCCTAATATTATTGCTCTTAATAATCATGCCGCTATTTTGCATTATCAACATAGGGAGCGAAGCGTACCAAGCCACTATCTGTCTTTGCTCATTGATGCCGGAGCGGATTTTCAGGGTTATGGTGCCGATATTAGTCGAACCTATGCGGCTGAACCGGGACTGTTTGCTGATTTGCTAGCGGCGGTGACTATTGCGCAGCAAAAACTCATCCAGTCCTTACGAGTTGGTCAATCTTATGTGGAGGCTCACGAGCACGCTTGCCTATCAATGGCTAGAGTGCTGCACGAAAATGGCGTCGTATTGTTAACTCCGGAAGAGCAGTTGGCATCTGGTGTGCTTCAACACTTTTTCCCTCATGGTGTAGGTCACTTGTTAGGTATACAAACTCATGATGTGGGTGGCCATCAGCTGTCGGTTAATGGAGGGAAGTTTCCTGCCCCAGCGGAACATCCATTTTTACGGCTAACACGGACTATTGAGACAGACATGGTGTTTACCATTGAGCCTGGACTTTATTTTATCGATTCACTGCTATCCTTGTTAAAAGAACACCCTTTAGCAGACAGTGTTGATTGGAACATGGTGGATGCGCTGAGGCCCTATGGCGGGATTCGAATTGAAGATAATGTAGTAATGAAGGTTGCTGGCGCGGTGCAGTTATCACGTTGAATACCTAGCTGGAAGGGTTTTTCGTGTCCAACGATGGCAGTTCGATCGGTGCTGCTAGTGCGTGAAACTTACCCGTCACGCCTGTATAAAAATGTTGGATTTTGGTTAAGTCAGTGGCTGTGTCTTCGGCTAAATAGAGTGGTTCACTAAAGCGAATTTGTTTACTGGTGAAGTCTAGCGCAACCATCACAATGGGGACGTCAGCGGCTTTAGCGAGCCGGTAAAACCCAGATTTCCAGTGGGGGCGGAAGCTGCGAGTGCCCTCTGGGGTTATAGCAATAGTGAGTTGTTGTTCTGTTGAGAAGCGCTGGGCTAACGTGTCTAACATGCCGTCTGGCTGCTTACGGTCGACGGGAATACCACCAAGGGCGCGCATAAAAAAACCGGCAGGCCCCCAGAACAGCTCTTTTTTACCAAGCCATTGCACATGAAGCTTTTCGGCACTTTTAACCAGAATGCCGATAACAAAATCCCAATTGCTGGTATGGGGGTAAACAATTAATACGCAGCGTTTTGTTTGCTGTGTTGCTTTGATTATTTGCCAGCCGAAGCATTTGAGCAGGCACCTGCTGATGGATGAAATCATTCATATACCTGTGGAATAGAGTGTTTTTAGTTTCTTTCGGCTACCATCTTAGGTAGCCTCAGATTATCAAATTCAATAGGGCCGGTGCTACTTGTTGTTAACTTTACTGTGGATGCTCGTGTGCAGATAGATATATTGGGTTGTAGTGGTGGAATTGGTGAAGGTTTAAAAACCACCTGTATGCTGATCAATAACCGGTGGTTATTGGACGCGGGTACAGGGGTTGAGCAGCTTAGCCGCGAACAGATGCAGGCGTTGGATGGCGTTTTTTTAACTCATGCACACATGGATCATATTTGCTGTTTGCCAATGCTGATGCCCATTGTAAACCAAGGACGAAAAACACCGTTTAGGATTTTTGCCAGGGCCGAGGTTATTGAGGCGCTTCTGCAACACGTGCTCAACGATATTGTCTGGCCTGACTTTACTCAGATTCCTACGCCGGAAACCTCACTTATACAGCTATGTCCACTAGAGTTAGGTGTTGAGAAAATTTTTGACGACCTGAAAGTTACCCCTGTTGAGGTCCATCACACAACGCCTGCCGTTGGTTATGTTTTGGACTCTGGCAACTCTGCCATTGCCTTCACAGGCGACTGCGACGACTCACCTGCTTTTTGGAAAAGGCTCAGCCAGCAAGATAACTTGACTCAAGTGCTGGTCGATATTTCATTTCCATCCTCCTATCAAGAGGTGGCTACGCTTAGTGCGCATTATACCGCCGCGAGTTTAGCAAAAGACTTGCAGCAGTGGCCTGTAGACGTACCCAAACCGATCATTGGTGTTTCACACCTAAAACCAAGTTATGAATCACAAATTCTTGCCGAATGTGAATCTTTATTAGGTGAGGGTTGGACAATTAACGTGATCAACCGCAGTGACTGTATTACTTTTTAGCGGCGTTTAATCTAGCTTTAAATCGATCAATGTTTTTGATGGTTTGTTCGGTTCTTCTCTCACTAATTTAGGAACGAGGAAGCCGGGCAAGTTGGCTTGTAAGGCTAAAATTAGCTGCTTCGCTTTGTTTTCATCTACATCAAAATGCCCTGCTCCTTGTACCTTATCGAGTAGGTGCAGGTAGTAGGGCAGTGTATGAGCGGTAAAAAGCCGCTCACTGAGCTGAGTAAGCGCTGTTGCAGAGTCATTGACGCCTTTAAGTAACACGGTTTGGTTTAGCAATGTGACGCCCGCACGATGGAGTTTTGTTAACGCATCTTCTACGTTGCCATCAATTTCGTTGGCGTGATTGGCATGAATAACCATTATTGATTGTAAACGGGTTTTAGCTAGCATACTAACAAGCCCCTCAGTAATTCGTTGTGGAATTACAATAGGAAAGCGGCTATGGATTCTAAGCCGCTTTAGGTGCGGCACTTTTTCCAAATCATGAATAAAACTCTGAATACGTTTGTCCGGTGTAGCTAAGGGGTCGCCCCCGCTAAAGATGACTTCGTTAATTTGGTCGTCTTGCTGCAAATAACTTAGAATTTCCAGCCACTGCGCTTTGCCAAGCTGGTTGCCTTCATAAGGAAAGTGCCGGCGAAAGCAGTAACGACAGTTTACGGCGCAACCCCCACTCAAAATAATCAACACTCGGCTTTTGTATTTGTGTACGAGCCCCGGGATTGGGTTGCTTTGTGCTTCCTCTAATGGATCGTTGGTGTAACCTTCGTGAAGTGTCATCTCGACAGATTGAGGTAGGACTTGCAGCAATAAAGGGTCAACAGGATTACCGGGTTCAATGCGTTGTAAATAAGGCTCCGGAACACGTAAAGGAAATTGTGCATCAGCAGATAGTATTCCATCCGTTGTCTGGATGGGGAGTTGTAGTCGAGAATAAAGCTCCGCTAGAGTCATCTTTGATCCAGCTAAATACTGTTGCCATGAAATTTCTTTCATAGAATGCAAGGGAATTGTCTGCACAGAGCCTCTCGTTTTCGGTATCATGGCCGTTTTCGTCCGCAAGGCGGCAGTGATAGTAAATTGGTGAATATTAATGGCTAGCTATTCTAACAACGAATTCAAGTCAGGTCTTAAAGTCATGGTCGATGGTGATCCTTGTGCCATGGTTGACGTTGATTTTGTTAAACCCGGTAAAGGTCAGGCATTTACTCGCGTGAAAATGCGTAACTTAAAGTCTGGTCGTATTTGGGAGCGTACTTTTAAGTCTGGCGAATCGCTAGAAGCCGCGGATGTCATGGACCGCGATATGGAATACCTTTATACCGACGGTGAGTTTTGGCATTTTATGCTGACCGATGGTTCGTTTGAGCAGTTTGCTGCAGACGAAAGTGCCGTGACTGATGCTAAGCCATGGCTGAAGGAGCAAGATGTTTGCATAGTGACTTTGTACAACAATGTTCCTCTTGCGGTAACTGTGCCAAATTTTGTTGAATTAGAAGTGACTGAAACAGATCCTGGTCTTAAAGGGGATACTGCTCAGGGAGGCTCTAAGCCTGCTACGCTAAGCACGGGCGCAATGGTGCGTGTTCCGTTGTTTATCAATACTGGCGATATTTTGAAGATCGATACGCGTAACGGCGAATACGTCGGTCGCGCATAATTGCTCAGCGGTAGTAAGCTTCTTGCTACCGCAGTGCTTTTCTTCTTATGCCTAGTTGGCGACCTTCAGCAACTATTGAAGCCCTTCACTACCGCGCGGCAGTGAATAGCAAAATTCGGCACTTTTTTGCTGCACGAAATGTATTGGAAGTAGAAACCCCAGTATTGTCACAAGCCGCTGTTTCAGATCCTTATTTAATACCGCTGACAACATCGCTGAATATTCCTGGCTGTTCAAGCCAAACCTATTATCTTCATACATCACCTGAATACCCGATGAAGCGCCTATTGGCAGCAGGCAGTGGGTCTATTTATCAGTTGTGCAAAGTGTTTAGGAATGATGAGGTTGGGCGGCTTCATAATCCAGAGTTTTCACTATTAGAGTGGTATCGAATCGATTTCGATGAACACCAGCTCATGGATGAAATTCAGGCATTATTTGAAGAATTAACACCGCATAAAAACATAGCGCCGTTTGAGCGATTAACCTATCGGGAGGTTTTTTCTCGGTATTTAACCATTGACCCACACACCGCGAACTTAGAGCAGTTAAACCAATTGGTTGGTCAATACGTGGATAGTGAGTTATTGCTAAATGATCGAGACGGTTGCTTAGATGTATTGATTAGCCATGTGATTGAGCCGCAATTAAAATCACCGACATTTATTTACGATTATCCTCGCAGCATGGCTGCGCTGGCGCAAACTCATGTTGATGCCACAGGTACAGAAGTAGCGCGTAGGTTTGAGTTATACGCTGAAGGAGTAGAGCTCGCTAATGGCTACTTTGAACTGCAAAATGCCGATGAGCAACGCAAGCGGTTCCTTGACGATCAGCTAAAAAGAAAACAACTTGGAGTTGATGCGTTACCCATTGATGAACATCTAATTGACGCTCTCAATGACGGCATGCCGTCTTGCGCTGGTGTCGCTTTGGGTGTGGATCGCCTGCTGATGGTTTTGTTGAAGACCCAACGCATTGACGATGTATTAAGTTTTACGGTGGCGCGTTCGTAGGCGACAACAGTAATATTTAGGTTTGTCGAAAAGCGCCTTGATTTTCTAAGAACCATTGATAAGTATTCTCTAAGCCTTCTCGTAGACTGTAGCTATGCTGCCAGCCTAGTGAATTTAGACGGGCTGTACTCATTAGCTTACGTGGTGCCCCATCTGGTTTCGAACTATCAAACGATATTTGACCCTGGTAGCCGGTGATAGCGGCTATCGTTTCGACTAATTCACGAATAGTGCAATCGATTCCCGTACCCACATTAATATGGCTAAGCATAGGTTCTGTATTGTCGTCATACACCTTTTTTTCGAGATTCATTACATGTATCGACGCCAAGGCCATATCGTCTACATGGAGAAACTCACGCATGGGTGTGCCGGTTCCCCAAGCGGTAACTTCAGGCGTGTTAGATAGTTTCGCTTCATGAAAGCGACGAATTAATGCGGGTATTACATGAGAATTATCGGGGTGAAAGTTATCATTTGGCCCGTAAAGATTGGTGGGCATAACACTACGGAAATCAACCCCGTGTTGCCGATTATAAGACTCGCAAAGTTTGATGCCCGCTATTTTTGCAATAGCGTAGGGCTCATTTGTTGGCTCTAGCTTGCCTGTAAGAAGCGCATTTTCTTCCATAGGTTGGGCTGCTAGTTTTGGGTAGATGCAACTAGAACCGAGAAATAATAATTCTTTAACTCCCGCTTGATAGGCGCCATGAATGATATTGCATTCAATCATCAAGTTTTCATAAATAAAATTTGCAGGGTAGGTGTTGTTGGCGACTATACCCCCAACCTTGGCTGCCGCTAAATAAACCTGGTCAATTTTATTATTCTCAAAGAACTGATTAACAGCCGCTTGATCTTGAAGGTTTAATTCAGAACGAGGTCTCGTGATTATTTCGATACCTTGGATTGACTGCAGTTGGCGAACTATCGCTGAGCCTACCATGCCTCGATGACCGGCGACATATACACGCTTCATGGCTTACTCCTGTGCTAGAGATACGCTATAACCGTGCTTTTTAAGCAGGGCGTGCCGTTTGGCTACGTCAAGGTCATGGGTAATCATTTCAGCACACATTTCTTCAACCGTGATCTCTGGTGTCCAGCCAAGTTTTTCCTTCGCTTTAGATGGATCACCAAGAAG
>JBLXCH010000081.1:0-14354 GCA_048265065.1 Motiliproteus sp.
GTTAGCAGGTTGTCATAGCAACATGGTTAGGGTGTTGCTCGATACGTTTAATCCATGCTTCGATAGCTGGATAAGTCGTTAAATTAAAGCCACCTTCATGAGCTACATGCGTGTAACCATATAAGCTAATATCTGCTGTAGTGAGTGAGTCGCCTGTTAGAAAGCGTGTGTTTTTCAGCTGATCTTCCATGACTTTTAAGGCTTTATGCCCACCTGATTGTTTTGCCGCGTATTCTTCTTTTCGGTCTGCGGGTAGACCTAAATATTTAGCAATAAATCGCGCAACAGCGATATAAGGCTCATGACTGTACTGCTCAAAAAATTGCCACTGCTGAACCTTGGCTTGGGCGAACCGTTCTTCTGGCAGGTAGGCTGACCCTGAGGCTAAGAAGTTTAGAATAGCGTTTGATTCAGATAAGCAGCGACCATCATTAAGTACTAATAAAGGGATTTTACCCAAAGGTGCTTTGTCGAGAAAACTGACTGTCGTGTTGTCTCCGGCGAGTATATCCACATGTACCCATTGATGCTCGATATTGAGTAAATGGCAGAGCAATTTTATTTTGTAGCAATTGCCTGATTGTGTATCACCGTAGATTTTCATTTATTGCACTCGTCGTCTCTTTGGTAGTCAGAGTAAACCTAGGCTTTGTGGTTGTAAATCTTTAAGGGCAAGGTTGCTGGCAGTTCCAACAGATGTCGAAGCTAGCCTCGTTCTGTTCATGGCAAACTGTGCACAGCCAATCACTGCCTTCGTTCTCTTGCATGTTTTGTTCAAGGATGGCAACGGCCCTTTTGTAGTCATAATCGCTATCAACCCAGAGCTCCAGCCAGGTATCAAAAGGTGAAACCTCGCCCATTGCGCTAGATGCAAACTCGTTTCTAACGGTTATCTTTAATCCGTGGTTTTCTAGTATGTTTCTTATATTGGAAACAATAATTCGATTTTCATCGGTAAAAACCATTTTCATAAGAGTCAGCCGAATGAAAAGTGATAATGGTTAATGAGGCTGTTCGAGGGTGCCTTTATCAAGATCGAGATATTGAATTCGTTCGGCAATTTCGTCGCCTTCTGTTGGAATGGTGTAGTCCTCAACCTGGGTCCAGGGCTGGTTTGGGACGCGCTCCCATACTGAGCCCGGTTTACTACCGAGTAATTCCTCTAGAGTGGGGTCCCCTTGCATTAGAGTTTCTAAAGGGTAAGGCATTAAGTTGTGTTTATCTGCAAGAAAAGCGTCGTCTTCATAGCCTGTATACATTCGCCAACCCGTGTCGCGCAAGTCGGCTGGTACTGTACGATACATAAAACGAACCGGCATGGCTTTTTCACCGATGGCAAGTTTGGATACGAGGGCTAAAAAAGGTCGGCTGAGTGCTGCGTCGCTATTATCATTTTCGTGATCTGACATTGATATCACCGTAAATAATAAAGCTCACTGTTTAACTGAAATGATAAACAGTGAGCTTTAGCGCGTTCATTATAAAAAGAACGTTTTAAGCTGTTGCAGTGGGAACAAAAGTATCTGCTTTATCTTGGTATTCAGCAATCTGGTCGAAGTTTAAGTAACGGTAAACATCGGTTGACATGCTATCAAGGTCGGCAGCGTAGCTAAGGTATTCTTCTACCGTCGGTAGGCGCCCGATAAGGGAGGCAACAGCGGCTAGCTCAGCTGAAGCTAGGTAAACGTCTGCTCCAGTTCCTAAGCGGTTAGGGAAGTTTCGGGTAGAGGTTGACACTACGGTTGCTTTGTCGGCAACGCGCGCTTGGTTACCCATACACAAAGAGCACCCAGGGGTTTCTATGCGAGCACCGGCGCGGCCAAAGATATTGTAATAGCCTTCAGCAGTTAACTGTGCTGCATCCATTTTAGTCGGAGGTGCAATCCATAAACGAGTAGGGGCTACTTCTCCTGAGGCTTCTAATAACTTACCGGCAGCGCGGAAATGGCCAATGTTTGTCATGCATGAACCGATAAAGACTTCATCGATTTTGTTGCCAGCTACTTCGGATAATAATTTAACGTCATCAGGATCGTTAGGGCAGGCAACGATAGGTTCTTTTACATCAGCCAAATCAATTTCGATAACGGCTGCGTATTCTGCATCTGCATCACCTTCCATTAAAACAGGATTCGCTAACCATTCTTCCATCGCCGCGATACGACGCTCTATTGTGCGTACATCGCCATAACCTTCCGAAATCATCCATTTCAACATGGTGATATTGGAGTTGAGGTATTCGCGGATAGGATCTTCACTCAGCTTGATTGTACAACCTGCGGCTGAACGCTCTGCAGAAGCATCAGAAAGCTCAAAAGCTTGCTCAACTTTAAGGTCAGGAAGGCCTTCGATTTCTAGTACTCGGCCAGAGAAGATGTTTTTCTTGCCCGCTTTCGCAACAGTAAGCAGCCCTTGCTGAATTGCATAGTAAGGGATGGCATTTACTAGGTCGCGTAAGGTTACACCTGGCTGCATCTTTGTGCCTTTAAAACGAACCAGAACCGATTCAGGCATATCTAGCGGCATCACACCGGTTGCAGCAGCGAAAGCTACAAGCCCTGAGCCTGCTGGGAATGAAATACCAATAGGGAATCGCGTATGTGAATCGCCACCAGTACCAACGGTATCAGGCAACAACATACGGTTTAGCCATGAGTGAATAACACCATCACCAGGGCGCAAGGACACACCAGCACGGTTTTTGATGAAATCAGGCAATGTGTGGTGAGTTTGCACATCGATTGGCTTGGGGTATGCCGAGGTGTGGCAGAATGATTGCATCACTAGGTCGGCAGAAAACCCGAGGCAAGCAAGATCTTTTAGCTCATCGCGAGTCATTGGGCCTGTTGTATCCTGAGAGCCAACAGATGTCATTTTGGGCTCGCAGTACATGCCAGGACGAACGCCTTCAAGCCCGCAGGCTTTACCGACCATTTTTTGCGCAAGACTGTAGCCTTTGCCCGAATCAGCAGGCTGTTCAGGTTTTGCGAATAAATCAGAATGGCCAAGGCCTAGGGCTTCACGTGCTCGTTCAGTAAGGCCACGACCAATAATCAATGGAATACGACCGCCAGCACGGACTTCATCCAGTAACACGGGGGTTTTTAATTCAAAGGTCGATAGCGTTTCGCCAGTTTCTGCGTTTTTAGCAACGCCCTCATAAGGGTAGATATCGATGACATCTCCCATATTCATGTTGTCGACATCCATTTCTATCGGTAAAGCGCCAGCATCTTCCATGGTATTAAAGAATATCGGTGCGATCTTGCCACCGAAGCAATAACCACCTGCACGTTTGTTGGGTACACAAGGAATATCGTCCCCAAAAAACCATAAAACGGAGTTAGTTGCGGACTTCCGTGATGAACCTGTGCCAACCACATCGCCAACGTAGGCTACAGGGTAACCCTTTGCTTTGATTTCTTCGATTTGTTTGAGAGGTCCCACCTTGCCCGGTACTTCAGGATTGATACCTTCACGTTCCATTTTCAACATCGCATTGGCGTGTAATGGAATGTCAGGGCGAGTGAATGCATCAGGAGCAGGGGACAGGTCATCAGTATTGGTTTCACCGACAACTTTAAATACGCTTAGGGTGATTTTTTCTTCGAGTTTTGGCTTTGATGTAAACCACTCACCATCGGCCCATGACTGTAGAATAGTCTTCGCGTAGTTGTTACCAGCGTCAGCTTTTTCTTTGACATCATGGAATGCGTCAAACATTAACAACGTGTGAGATAAGGCTTTGACGGCTGTTTCAGCAAGCTCGTCATTATCAAGGCACTCGATTAATGGCTGAATATTATATCCGCCAAGCATGGTTCCTAGTAAGCGTGTCGCTTTTACCGGATCAATTAAAGGTGATGTTGCTTCGCCTTTAGTGATCGCAGTTAAGAATGCTGCCTTTACATAAGCTGCCTCATCTACACCGGCAGGAACCCGTGTTTCGAGCAAGTCTAAAATAAAACTTTCTTCACCTGCTGGAGGATTTTTGAGAAGATCCACCAACTCGGACACTTGAGCGGCATTTAAGGGTTGTGGTGGAATACCATCAGCGGCTCTTTCTTCGACATGTTTGCGGTAGGCTTCAAGCACGATAAATCCCTCTTTAAATAGTGGCCTGTGAAAGGGGTGAATGAATGACTAGAGATAAACTACACAGGCCGAAATAGATGCTCCTATTCTAGCGTAAATCCGTACTTAAGTTAAGCCTATGCGAGTTTTGGAAGCTGATATTTTCTTAATGAGATTCATTCTTATACATTGTTTTAAAAGGTAAATTTAGGATGGTAGTTCAGCCACCATCTTGATTGCATAAGTGAGTTTGTAAATGGCAACAACTGAAGAAATGTTGAATGAAATTAGAGACTTTTTACCCTGTCCTACGCCTCAGGGTTGGATTAAAGCCGCCTGTGCGGACATCCCACTTTTGCTGCTAGATCATGCCCATTGTGAAAAGAAAGCGGCCTCGACCGCGATGAATCTTATTTATCGCTATGTTGATAAGCCTGAATTGTTGAATACGATGTCACGTATCGCACGTGAAGAGCTTATTCATTTTGAGCAGGTCTTGGCGTTAATGGAAGAGCGCGGTGTTGAGTATTGCCACCTAACGTCAGCGCGATACGCTCAGGGCCTTCGTGTTCATGTGCGAACTCACGAACCTGCGCGTTTAGTAGACATACTTATTGTTGGCGCTTTTATTGAAGCCCGATCTTGTGAGCGCTTTGCGGCTGTTGAGCCGTATTTGGAAGATAAAGAGTTAGCTAAATTTTATCGGTCATTATTTAAAGCCGAAGCGCGTCACTATCAAGAGTACCTAGAGCTCGCAAAAGCCGCTGCTGGTGATGGCGGGATTGAGGATAGGGTTAAAGTTTTTGCTGATGCAGAAAAGGCATTAATAGAGTCAGAGGATGAAGAGTTCCGTTTCCACAGTGGCATTCCACTACAGGCTGTTGCGAGTTGATATAGTCTTACGGTGGATGCGCGGACTAATAAATTCCAGTGGATATCGGGTTGATGATATTAAGCACCTCAAATGTTTCCATGTTAGCGTCCATTACGATCAAACCTAATTCGTTTTGATCGAGTGTTTTTCCAGCCACGGTTGCTGCTTGAACTTTTTCGAGATCAAGCGGCTCACCATCATTCACCTCAGGTTCCAATGTGTTTGTAAGTTGAATGGCTAAATAAAGCAATTCCGTTTCTGCTTGATGCTCTAGTGCGTTTTTGGGTTTGCATTGATGACGGATTGGGGTGCTGATTACTGTGGGGAGTCGCCAGTTTTCTAACAGTTTTGCGCCGATTGCTGCGCTTGAAAAGCCTAGGAAAACCTCCTCCATGTCTTCGAGAGGGCAGTTGGCTTGTTTCGCTTTGCTGAGAATCATCTCTGCTTTTTCGGGTAACTGGTTGAATATCACCAGTCGGCCGACTTCATGGAGCAAACCGGTAAGAAACTGAACTTCGCCTTTGCGACTAATGCCGCTTATGACCGCCAAACGTCTGGCCACTAAACCGCAAAACACGCTGCGGTGCCAAAATGTGTTCATGTCGATAAGGTCAGGAGACACTGCATTAAAAATGCTAGTGGCTGAAGAGGCCATAATCATCGAGCGCAGCTCGTCAGTGCCAATTAACCCAATAGCTCGCGATACCGTGTCTACAGATCCTGGGAACCCATAGAACGCACTATTTACTAATTTGAGTAGTTGTGCGGAAAGCGCCGGGTCATGACTAATAACCTCAGCAATTTCTTCAATGGTTGCGTGCTCTGAATCTAAAAGTTCATTGGCACGCATCACCGCTTCAGGTAGAGAGAGAAGCTGGTCGACACCGTTTAACAGTTCGTCAAGAGTCATGAAGATACCGCTCAATTTTCACTTTGTTAGAGGACGCTTAGTTTAAGTAGTGAAGTAATAGAACATAACAAGAGTATTATCAAGACTAATGGAATATTATTTTTTAAAACAAGAGGTTAAACTGGTTTTTAGGTTTCAGTAATAGGACGATCAATTAACAAAAATTGATTGTTTGGTTTCAGCTCTAGAAACCAGTAGTGCGAATCCCAATCGCCTAACACAATGCGTGTATTGCTATTGCTGTGATTGTCGCCACTGATGCTCTGTAGTTCGACATCATGACTTTTGACGTTTTGATTTTTGAAATGATGAGCTTCGATCGTGTGGATGGCAGGGCGGTGCGTGTGGCCGTGAATAAGAAGGTCTACATGATGTTTTGCCATAATTTGATTAACGGAGCTAGGGTTCACATCCATAATCTCTGATGACTTCATTCGACTGGCTTCGCGGCTTGTTTTGCGCAATTCTGCAGCTATGTTAAGCCTTTCTTGTAGCGGCTTCGCTAGGAAAGCTGTTTGCCATTCAGTGCTTCTTACCATTGCTCGAAAAGATTGGTATTCACTGTCATCCGTGCATAGTTGATCGCCATGCATCAATAATAGCGGTTTTCCGTAAGGGTTGATGAGGTATTCTTCTGGTAAGAGCGTTGCGTTGCAACGGGCGGCGAATTTCTCACCAATGAGAAAGTCTCTATTGCCATGTTGGATATAAACCGAAACGCCTTTATAGCTGAGTTGCTTCAGCGCGTGACTAACAATATCAGCCGTTTGGCTGTTGTTGTCGTCACCAACCCATGCGTTAAAGAAATCCCCTAATATATAGAGTGATTCTGCAGTGGCGGCGTATTTTTCACAAAAATAGCAGAACGCCCGGTTTAAGTCCGGGCGCTCGTCTTCTAGATGTAAGTCTGCAATAAATAAGATAGACATAGGTAACTATGATGATTTTATTGCGTCAACCCTTATTCCACAATTTCTGCGCTGTTGATAATGACATCTTCGACAGGGACGTCTTGATGACCGGCGCGAGTGGTCGTTGCCACAGTTTTGATTTTATCGATGATATCTAAACCTTCGACAACGCGACCAAACACAGCATAACCCCAACCTTCTGGTGTTTTTGCTGTGTGGTTTAAAAAGTTGTTGTCTTTGACGTTGATAAAAAACTGTGAAGATGCGCTGTGTGGATCCATTGTGCGTGCCATTGCGAGTGTGCCGCGGTCATTTGTTAGACCGTTTGCCGCTTCGTTTTCAATTGGCGCTTCCGATGTTTTTTGAGTCATCCCAGGCTCAAAGCCGCCGCCTTGAATCATGAAATTATCGATTACACGGTGGAAAATAACACCGTCATAAAAACCACTCTTAACGTAGCTTTCGAAGTTAGCGGCTGACTTAGGTGCTTTTTCGCTGTCTAGCTCGATGCTGATGTCGCCGTGATTGGTATGTAAAACGATCATGTGTATTTCCCGTAATATTTTTGTTTACTGCGTTAGAAAAATCGGCTGCCAGTATAACGCATGCCACTCGTTAAACTGCAATCAATTATCAACGTCTTGTTTTCGTGGGATGGGTAGCGCTGTAGAAGAGATTGGGGATTTCAATACAAATGAAGATTGTACTCCGCTGACCCCATCAATTCGGGTGAGCTTGTTCAATAAAAATTGCTGAAAAGCATCCATATCTTCAACAACCACCTTTAATTGGTAATCCGCGCTTTGCCCTGTGATTAAGTGACATTCTAAGACTTCAGGGTAGTTCGCGACGATGCTTTCAAAATGTTCAAACCGGTCTGGTGTGTGTTTATCCATACTAATATGAATAAATGCCGTTAAGCGGAGTCCCAGTTTTCTTGGATCGAGTATCGCGACGTATTTGTCAATGATGCCGGCGTCTTCTAGTTGCTTGACGCGACGTAGACAAGGAGATGGTGAAAGGCTTATTTTTTCAGCCAGCTCTTGATTGCTAATCCGTCCGTGTTTTTGGATCTCTTCAAGAATTAATCTGTCGAAACTATCAAATTGCGCCATATTTCGTCTTTGTTGGAATTTTATTCCAATATTAATGGTTTTATTAGATAAATATTCTCGTATTAGATCAAAAATAATGGTTTTTAGCAATTTGCTGCTGCGTAAAAAAGGATAGACTATTTATCGTGAAATAAGCGGTAGGATTCAAAGCCTAATGACTGGCTGACTACCACGCGAATGTTGGAGAGCTTTATCATGTTGCAGCAGCCTAGCCAAAAATATCGTCGCTTTCAGCCGATTCAATTGGAAGATCGTCAATGGCCATCAAAGACTATTGATCAACCGCCCATTTGGATGAGTACTGACCTGCGTGATGGCAATCAGTCGTTGATTGACCCTATGTCGATTGAGACGAAGCTGCGTTTTTTTAAAGCCCTTGTTGAAATGGGCTTCAAGGAAATTGAAGTTGGCTTTCCTTCTGCATCCCAAACAGAATTCGATTTTGTTCGTCTATTAATCGAAGGCAATCACATTCCTGATGACGTCACCATTGAGGTATTAACGCAGGCACGAAAAGAGTTGATCGACAGAACGGTTGAATCTGTACTTGGTGCACGTCGTGCTGTCGTCCATATGTATAACGCAACGGCACCTGATTTTCGCAAAGTGGTTTATAAAGCGTCTAAGCCCGAGGTTATTGCAATGGCGGAGCAGGGGACTCGCTGGGTTCAAGAAGCGATTGCTCCGCATAATGATACAGAATGGGTTTTTCAATATTCCGCAGAAGCGTTCTCCGGTACTGAATTAGAGTTCGCGCGTGACATCGTTGATGCGGTTTCAGCGATCTGGCAACCCACTGCTGACAATAAAATGATTCTTAACTTGCCGGCAACGATCGAAATGGCAAGTCCGAATACGTTTGCAGACCAAGTGGAATGGATGTGTCGTAATATCCAACGACGCGAGAACATCATTGTTAGTGTGCATCCTCATAATGACCGAGGTACAGCGGTTGCCGCGGCTGAACTTGCCATTATGGCGGGTGCTGATCGCGTTGAAGGTTGCTTATTTGGTAATGGTGAGCGCACAGGTAACGTTGATATTGTGACGCTTGCATTGAACTTGTATTCACAAGGCATTCATCCAGGCTTGGATTTCAGCCAAATAGATCAAGTTCGCCAATTGGTGGAAGAGTGCAACAATATTCCTGTTCATCCGCGTCACCCATACGCAGGGGAATTTGTGTACACCGCATTTTCTGGCTCACATCAAGACGCGATTAAAAAAGGTTTTGAGCAGCAGCAACCCGGCGAATTATGGAACGTACCTTACTTGCCAATGGATCCCGCTGATCTAGGTCGTAGTTACGAATCTGTTGTTCGTGTGAATAGCCAGTCAGGTAAAGGCGGTGTGAGTTTCTTGCTTACGCAAGAGTACGGTTTGGATATTCCTCGTCGTTTGCAGATTGAATTCAGTCGTGTGGTTCAAAACTACTCTGATGAGACCGGCAAAGAAGTTCGTGCTGCTGATATCGTAGCGTTGTTTAAACAACATTACTTACATATTGCAGAGCCGATTAGTTATAAGCATTTCGAACAACATGGCGATGATCAAGAGGTCAACTTGCACATTGAAATGTCGGCTAACAACAAATCAAGCAGACGCTCAGGCGTAGGTGCAGGTCCAGTTGAAGCTGCCGTCAATGCAATTCAACCTATGTTGACGCAGCCATTGACCATTATTGACTATCATGAACACTCAGTCGGTGCTGGTGCAGACGGTGAAGCTGTTTGTTATCTTGAAATGCGTTTTGCAGATGCAGCACCAGTATTTGGTGTGGGCCGCGATAAGAACATCGCAGCTGCCGCGGTGAAAGCATTAATCAACGGTGTTAATCGTCAGTATCAGAGTCAAGATGCAAGCATTATTGCTGACAGTGAGATGTCTGCCGAAATGGCATAAGAAACATTGCAATCGCAGACTAAGCCCAGCTCTGCTGGGCTTTTTTATTAGCAGGATAACTCGTTGAGTTCCTTTGCTAATTTACGGTTTTTTGACCGTTGTTCATAAATTAACCGTACTGTTACCAAGTCGTTTTTGGTGTAATATTCCGTTTCTATTTGTGATTGGTTTTTGTCTACATAAACATGTTGGAGTCCGAAGTGCCTATTAATATTCCTGATCAGTTGCCTGCCACAGACATTCTCCGTGAAGAGAATGTGTTTGTGATGACTGATTCTCGTGCGCAGCATCAGGATGTCCGGCCCCTTAAAGTCATTATTTTGAATTTAATGCCGAAAAAAATTGAGACAGAAAATCAACTAATTCGCTTGCTATCCAATAGTCCATTGCAGGTGAATATTGAGCTTTTACGGGTTGATTGTCGGATATCAAAAAATACACCTCAGCAGCACCTTGAGCGTTTTTACCGTAATTTTGATCAAGTTAAAGAGCATAATTACGATGGCATGATCATTACTGGTGCACCCTTAGGTAAAGTGCCTTTTGAGGATGTACTTTATTGGGAAGAAGTCTCAGAAATCATTCGCTGGTCGAAGGATCACGTCACCTCAACGCTGTTTTTGTGTTGGGCTGTGCAGGCTGGTCTGAATGTGCTTTATGATCTACCGAAGAAAACTCACGAGGTAAAACTATCGGGTATTTACGATCATCATGTTGCGGTTCAGAATGAGTCAATTACCCGCGGCTTTGATGAGGTTTTTCTTGCTCCGCACTCACGGTATGCCGCTTTTCCTGTGGACTTCATCCAAGCTAATACTGACCTTAAAGTATTGGTGACAACTAATGACGGCAATGAAGCCTATGTGTTTGCGAAGGAAAATGGCCGACAAGTGTTTGTCACTGGCCACCCTGAGTATGATGCGGATACCCTGGCAAAAGAATATCAACGAGATTTGGCTGAAGGGATAGAACCGTCGATACCGGTTAACTATTTCCCTGGTGATGATCCGAACCAAACCCCTAAAGTGTCTTGGCGTAGTCACGGGCATCTACTTTTCTTAAACTGGCTGAACTACTGTGTTTATCAAAATACACCTTTTGATCTCAGCACAATGACCTCCACCCTGACCGATTGATTTAGGAATACCCATGAGTCTTGCTGATAAAGTGCTGGCTGTGAATGATGATCTGCCGATTCGTACTAACTTACCTGTGCATAGTGGTAAGGTGCGTTCGGTGTATTGGCTGACCGAAGAAGATAGTCGTCGGCTGATTGAAGAGAAAGGTTACGATGTAGCGCCAGACTCGCCTTTAGCTATCATGGTTATCAGTGATCGAATTTCAGCATTTGATTGTATTTGGCATGGCGAAGGTGGAATGAATGGCGTACCTGGCAAAGGGGCTGCCTTAAATGCTATTTCTAATCATTGGTTCAAGCTGTTTCGCGAGCAAGGTTTGGCTGATAGCCACATTTTGGATATTCCACATCCTTTTGTATGGATTGTGCAAAAAGCAAGGCCCATTAAGATTGAAGCGATCTGCAGAAGCTATATCACAGGCTCAATGTGGCGTGCTTATTCACAAGGTGAGCGGGAGTTTTGCGGCATTACCTTGCCTGAGGGTTTAAAGAAAGATCAAAAACTCGATGACCTACTCATCACGCCTTCCACAAAAGGCATTTTGACGGGGATTCCTAATGTCCCAGCAGTTGATGACGTTAACATCACGCGTGTCGATATTGAGTCTAATGCGCAAGCATTTGGCTTTACTAACCCTGCTGATATTGATCGTTATGAAACCCTCTTAAAAGAAGGCTTTGGTGTCATCAGTGATGAACTCGCCAAATTGGATCAGATCTTTGTCGATACCAAGTTTGAGTTCGGCTATGTCACTGACAAAGAAGGGCGAGAAAAACTGATCTATATGGACGAAGTAGGAACTCCTGATTCATCGCGTATTTGGGATGGTGAACAATACCGACAGGGTGAGGTTGTTGAAAAATCGAAAGAAGCATTTCGCCAGCGTCTGTTAACAACCTTGCCTGAGCCTGATGTTATGCTGAATAAAGATCGTATGACGGAACGGACTCAACTCGCTATTGATACTGCACTACCAGAGTCTGTCTTACTGGAAGTTTCTGAGACCTATTTGGGCATTGCAGAAAAAATCACCGGCGGTCCGATTCATATCAGCGATAACCCAAAAGCTGAAATTATTGCTGTTTTACGTGAACAATATGGCCTTATCGACTAATCATTGAAGGTGAAATAGACCAGCATACCTTCAGTGATATTAGTAATGGTGTTAAGAAAAGGGCTACGGCCCTTTTTTTATTGGCGGGCACTCTTTAAAAATGCGCACGGTACATTGTGCACAACGGTCTTGATCCAAGCAGGGGACCGTTTTTGCTATGGCAAATTGAGGGTTTTCATAAAATGCATCTCTCCCTAACTTGTCCAGCGCGCCCATTTTTTCTAACTCATCCATGACCGTCCCTTTTAGTGATGAGAACATCATTTTACCGCCTAGTGCTTCGATTCGCCGTTTTTCTAGCACGAGCATTTCAGCGCCCGCTGAATCAATAAAGTTAATTCCTTTCCCTGCAATCAGCAGATGAACGGTACCACTGGTTTCATTGCAGATTTCTCGGATACGTTGGCGAATGAAATCAACAGCACCAAAAAATATGGAATCATCAATTCTAAGAATTTTGAGTTGAGGGCATTCGTCCAGTTCATAGCGGTGAATATTCTTGATTTGCCGACGCGGGTGATCAGGAATAGGTGCAACATCCATTAGTTTGGGTCTGGATGTTCGTCGTAAATACAATGCGAGAGAGAGCATGACACCCACATAAATAGCGAACTCTAATGCAATCAGCAAGGTTGATGCGAAGGTGACAATGAGTACTGAAATTTCAGTTTTGTTGGTACGGATGATTTCTTTTATGTGGTAAAAATCAATCAAGTTCCACGCAATCAGCAAAATAGAACCTGCCATTGCCGGTAATGGTAAATAAGCAGTTAGGTCAGGCGCGGTGATCAAAATGATCGCCAAAATAATGCCTGAAAAAATTGCTGCCAGCGGCGTTTTTGCGCCCGAGTCGTAATTTGCACCGGAGCGGGTAAATGAGCCTGAGCTGGCATAACATGAAAAAAAACTACCAACGATATTCGATAGCCCTTGCCCTAAGAATTCCTGATTATTATTGACCAACTGGTGAGATCGCAGTGATATTGAGCGTGCGATTGATACCGCTTCGATTAGCCCCAAGATAGCTACAGCTAAAGCGCCAGAAACTAAGTTTTGAAGTGTCGACGGGGAAAAATCAGGTAAGGAAAAGGGGGGCAAAGTGCCGGGTAATGCACCGATTAACGCCACGTTATGGCTGTTAGCATCCAGTAAAAAAGCTACCACACTGCCAAAAATCAGACTGATTAAAAGGTAGGGGATATGACGATTGATTTTCTTTAATAAGATCCCCGAAAGTAACGTAGATAAGCCGATGATTAATGCATAACCGTTAATCGCGTCGAGTTGGCTGAGTACGGCATTCCAGTTTTCTAAAAAAGATAAGCCCGCAGGGATCGTAAGACCAAGTAGATGTTCCATTTGGCTGCTACCAATCAGGATGGCGGCACCCGCGGTAAAGCCAATGACCACCGTATGAGAGATAAAGCTCACTAACGCACCCATTCGTAATATAGCGAGGAAAACCTGAAAAACCCCCACTAAAAACGTGATTGTGATGACGATAGAAATATATTCAGTGACAGAGCTGGGGCCGTAGCTGCTAGCCATGCTCATTATCACAATGGAAATTGCTGCGGTTGGACCTGAAATTAAATGCCATGAAGAGCCAAATAATGACGCAATAATCGTAGAAACAATCGCTGTGTATAAGCCGTACTGAGGCGGCAAACCTGCAATGAAAGCGTAAGCCACGCCTTGTGGTAGCACTAGCACTGCACCCGTTAGTGCGGCGATAAAGTCGTGGAATAATGACTTTCGAGTGATTCGATTACGCCATTGCGTGAATGGAAAGCAGGTTTCGACCAATGGGTTCGCCATTAATTATGCTCTCTTGAATTATGCTGCGCTTGTACACGCTTGCTCAGAGGTTATTGTTCACGTGTAATTGTTCAGCTTTTACTGCTCAGGTGCTACGTATTGAGCCTGCAACGTTTTGAACTGTCGTATCCAGGGTTTGGTCTTCTTTACTTTTTCCGGTAATGCATTGAGTGCAGCCTGTGCATCAGCAAAGTTAGCGTATGACCCTTTTAACAGGATATAAAGAGTGCCTTTAGGGAAGCGTGCGGGATAGTAATGGGTGTCTTCAACTGTTGGGTAGTATCGAGAAAAACGCTTGATACTGTCATGTTGGCTCATAAGGGCTAACTGAATGCTGTAATTATTTTCAGGCTGTGAAAACAACCAGCGTGCGCCAGCATCTTGATTGTTCACACGACCAGCCAAGGGTGATTTGTCTATTGGTGGTGGCGTTGTTACAACAAGGCTAGAGCCTTCGTTCATCGCTGTTGTGTTTGGTGTGTTTGGTGTGTTTGGTG
>JBLXCH010000082.1:0-14181 GCA_048265065.1 Motiliproteus sp.
CATTCTCGATTCCCCCTTGGCCTCACGCTTCACCGCAGCCTATCGAAGCCTGCAGCCATACTGGAATCAGGAAGCCCGCGAGCGCGTCGAAAGCGGCCGCAACCCGCTGGCATTCGACAATTTGATCAAGATCGACAGCCACACCGACCATATTGCCGTAGTCAACCACCTTACCCAGACCGCGCGCCCGGCCATTGTCATCGCGGGCAATGGCATGTGTTCCGGTGGGCGCATCGTCAATTACCTCAAAGCCATGCTGAACGATCCCAGGCACGATGTTCTATTCGTTGGCTACTAAGCCCAGGGCACGCCCAGCCACGCCATCCAGCGGGGGCTATGTCGATTTAGACGACGAGCGTTTCGATATCCGTGCGAAGGTGATAAGCATCGGTGGCTACTCGGCTCATGCAGATCAGAATGGGCTTGTGGAGTTCGTGACCGGGATGCGGGAGTGCCCAAGGGAGGCACGGGTGGTGCATGCGGAGGCAGAGGCCAAGCAAGCGCTAGCTACTTTTCTGCGTGCTAAGTACCACCTAAAAAAGGACAAATTTTGATATAAGTATCTGCGAAACTAACTGTACGATAATTTCAATTTTATATGGTGTAAATTCGTTACGTCCTAAAGGTCTCTATGATAACAATCGCTTGCAACAGGAATCCGCGTCTAGGAGTTTTTTTAAAAATTCAATGAGCAGATTGGTAAATATAGAAAGCAAATTAAAGATATGCAATGTCAGAAAAAGCCCATATCGAGTGCTGGCTAGGTGACATGGCTCTAAGGTCTAATGGGTAAAAAACTAATGATATCGAAGTCATCTATGCGAAAAGCCTTTAGCGCGGTAACTCTCTTATGGCTAGGTTCATTGGCTGGCGCTGGTTTTGCCTTTCTAACTCAAATTATGTTGGCCCGTGCACTTAGCCCAACTAGTTACGGCGTTTTCGCTGCCGCCTTAGCAACAGTCACATTACTAGCCCCAATGTCTGTCTTTGGCGTACAAGGCTTTTGGCTTAAAGTGTTTGGAGCCGAGGGCGGGCGAGGAGTCCGATGGCTTCCAGCCTCCTTTCGATTTTTGACGGTAAGTTGTGGTTTGACCTCTTTAATATATTTGCTATGGACAGCATGGGGGCCACACGAAAACTCTACAAGTTTATTACTTTATTTACTTTTTCCGATGCTTTTTGGTTATTTGTATTCAGAGCTGGTTAATAGTAAGTACTTGCTTGAAGATCGTTTTCGTGCATTGGCGATGTGGCAGCTATTCCCGCATGTGGCTCGTTTTGTTCTAGTAGCAGTACTGATTCTATTTGGAAACGCCCAGTCGAGTATAAGCGCAATTGCAATAGTATATTCTGTAGTCGCAGCTCTTGTATTAATTGTAGGCTATAAGCAGCTAAGGGGGATGAGGCTAGGACAATTCAATATCAAAGGCCATGGGGTAAAACATGATGCCAGACTAAATTTCTCTAATAACGATGCAGCTATCAATGCGATGAGCGTGGCAAGGCAAACTTGGCCTTTTGGGCTGTCGACAATTTTTCATCTAATCTACTTTCAGAGCGATATTGTTATACTTAAGTACATTAGCGGTGGTGAAGTGGCAGGTATTTACAATGTCGCTTTTACCGTTATGGCGGCAGTATATTTGTTGCCCAGTGTAATTTATCAAAAGTTTTTACTTCCGAGGTTCCACCGGTGGTCTAACTACGATAGAGAAAAATTTTACCAAGTCTATCGGAAAGGAAACATCGCAATGGCGGTACTCGGAATCGCTGCAATGCTTATCATATTAATTACCGCATTCTGGGCCATTCCTTCCCTTTTCGGTGAAGAGTATATGGGCGCAGTAAGCATTATATATATATTGTCTATCTGTGCTCCAGTTATGTTTGTTGCGAGTAGTGTGGGCGCGGTATTAGTAACTCAAGAGAATATGATAAGAAAGACAAAGTATATGGGAGGGGTCGCCGTTCTGAATATCATTTTGAATTTTGCTCTTATTCCTTACTATGGGGCGATTGGTGCGGCAGTGTCTACCGTGATGAGCAATATCGTCCTCCTCATTATTTATTACGTGTCTGCTGAAAGGCTTGTGTTTAGGATGCGAAATGCGGAACAATAGTTAAAGTTAAAGCTGCTTTTATGCATGTGCGGTTATTTTTTTTGAGAAAGTTATGAAAATTATATGGATAAAAATTAGACCTTTTGGTCGTTTGTTAAAAGCGCTCTATGGTTTTTTTTATAATTTTTGCCGGTTCTATTCTTATGCTGGCTGGCGTTCGGATATGACTGATATTGATCAGAGGAATTATAATGCTGCAAAGATCTATCATAGCTTAGAAAAAAGCATGAGTTTTAAGGATAGGAAAATAGGATCCGGCTGGGGAGATGCATACGCGCTTTTGGAATTACTGAAAGTTGCAAAGAGGACGGGGGTTGTTGGATATCATGACAAAGCAGCATGTAAATTGCTGGCCGAGTTCATTGACTTGGAAGGAAATAAGGAAACAGATCATGCAAGCGCTATAAGGCATGAGTTGATGAACTTTAATTTCACTTCCTTAGATGAGCACGGAACGAAAGTTCATACGGCTGCGGATTTTCGCCGAGGGTTGCTAAAGTGCCCGGAATCTTTCTTCTTTTCACGTTATTCTTTGCGCGAATATAAAGAAGAGTTGGTTAGCGAAGAAGTTATCAAGCGCGCAGTCCTATTGGCAATGAAGTCACCGTCGGTATGTAACAGGCAAGCGTGGCATGTCTACCACACGATCGATCCAATAGTTAAAGCAGCGGCTCTAAAATATCAAGCTGGCAACCGTGGCTTTGGGCATAAGATTCCTAACCTTATAGTTATAGCCGTAGATTTGAAAGCATTTATGCCAGGGCAGGAGCACTATCAGCATTGGATTGATGGTGGCTTATTTTCTATGTCGTTAATTTATTCGCTTCATTCTCTAGGCGTTGCTTCTTGTTGCCTTAACTGGAGCCAGACACCTGCTAATGATAAGTTGCTTAGGTCCTTAGTAAATATCAAGCAGGAACATACAATCGTCATGATGCTCGCGGTAGGGTGGCCTGAAGAAGAAAATAAAGTCTGTGTATCAGCTAGGCGTCCGATAAACGAGATATTCACAAGCTTAAAGATGCGAGTAGAAGATTAGAATGAAAATTGCCCTTGTTACCATTCATAATACAAACAACTATGGCGCAATATTCCAGACGTTTGCTCTGCAAACTGTGCTGCGTCGGTATGGAGAAGTCCAGATAGTTAATTATGAAAATAGGCATGTTTCGCGTAGTTTTGATCTAGTCAGGTTGCGGCTTACCACTCATGGACTGCTTGGTGCCGCAAAAGATATTTGTAGATTGCTTCCAAGACGTAGGGTTATTAATAAGTTCATGGAATTTATTAATATTAATATGTCTCTGACTAACGTACTTTCCGGAGCGGAATTAAAGCAGGGAACCCTAGAGGTATTTGATTGCTATGTTGCGGGTAGTGACCAAATTTGGAATCCTGAATGCATTAGCGCGAGTGGGGTATTGGATCCTGTTTACTTTTTAGATTTTGCTCCTGCCGGCGCTAAAAAAATATCTTATGCTTCTAGTTTAGGCTCTTACGTTTTCTCTAATTTTGAGAAATCACAGCTTAAAGCATATTTAAGGGAATTCGCGGTCGTTTCGGTTCGGGAGCAAGATGCAAAGTTATTATTGCAAGAAATACTGGCTCGTAAAGTAAATCACGTCTTAGATCCCACATTATTATTGTCTAAGGAAGAGTGGATAAAAAGTTTGGAGTTTCGGGGGCAAAGCACGAAACATGAAAAGTATATTCTTTTATATACCGTCCCTAAGGTGCCTCTCGTTCGAAGTGCTGTCGATTTCTTCTCTAAGAAATTAAATTTAAAAGTTATTGCAATTGATCAGGGGCTTAGCGCCGGTGCAAAAGTTAATAATCATATAAGAGATGCCGGTCCATTGGACTTCATAGAGTTGTTTTTAGGGGCTGATTTCATAATCACAGATTCATTTCACGGGGTATGCTTTTCGCTTAACTTTGGAAAGCCGTTCGTTGCTGTTTCTCCAGGGAAATATGCAAATAGAATTCAAAGCCTTTTATCACTTGTCGGGCTCGAGGATAAACTAGTTGAAAACTCTGACGATTTTGAATATTTTCCTATTGAGATAGATTTTGAAAAGGTGCACGGAAAGTTAACGGCTGCGAGACGCGCTTCGCTTGAAACTATTGCGATATCGTTAGATGTGGATGTATGTTAATTAATCTGAGCGTGGCTAAGATTTTTTTTGTCTTTCTTTCTATAATTACTCTGCCCTCATTGATGTATGTGTCTTTAAATGCATCTTCTATGGCTGCTGGGATATTAGTAACGTGTTTTATAATTGCGTTAACTGTAGGGCGATTACGTGTTCCTATAGCTTTTCTAAGTTTGCCGGTGGCTTTCTTTTTTTCTGTAGTTGTTGTTTATGTCGTATATATAGCATCGCTAGGTGGGTTGTCTTTAAAGCATTGTCTTTCTGTTTTTTTGCTCAGTTTAATGTTTATTTGCGCAGCTTGGGTAGCGCTAGCAGTTGTGAGCATAGAAAGTGGTAATTTAATTTTCGTGTTAAAGCTTCTGTGTGTCGGAATGGTTCTTATTGGATACATGTCAATATTTTTCCCCGTAACTTTTTCAAATTATTCTAAATTCGCAAAATCGATTTTTCCATATTCAGAGCCAAGCCATTATGCTATTACAGTAAGTGGTATTTTGCTTGCTGCGGGTTTTTATGTATCGTTCAAACAGAGGGTGTTACTGGTTGTTAGTGTTCTGTTTTTTGCGGTGATTTATCCAAGCACGCTTTTGCTTCTGCTTGTCCTGATTATGCTTTTTAGTTACTACGCACATAGCTTTTTTAAAATTTTATGTGCATTTATTATTCTGGGCATGGTAGTTGTACTAGTGGTCTATGCGGGTGTAGATTTATCTTATTATGAAGATAGGCTTAAACTTAATCAGTCAACATCTAATTTAACGGCTTTGGTCTATCTTCAGGGATGGAATGACGCTTATAGAGCTTTTTTTAGCACAAATGGATTAGGTTTGGGTTTTCAAAATTTGGGTTCTTTGGCACCCGGTGATATAGGGGAAAAAATATACCAACTCTCCGGGATATACAAGAATCGAGAGGATGGTGGGTTCTTGGCTGCTAAATTGATTGGTGAGTTTGGTGTGTTTGGTCTGGCGCTTTTATTTTTGTATGTTTTCTCTTTGTTCAAGGCTGCCTTATATAATTTAGAATTTTTTAAGATTTATAAGATGGATAGAGCTGTGGCTTTACACATGTTTCCTGCGTATTCCATTTTTGGGAGTTCTCTTGTTGTTGCTTTTTCTATAGAGTTGTTTGCTCGAGGCTATGGATACTTTTCGCCAGGAGTTTTGCTTGTTATGGTTGCATTTTTTTTAAAGACAAAGCAAAAGGTGGCCGCGTCTGATCGAAACGTGCTGACCATAATTGGCCAAATCACAAGGCGTCTTACGATAAATAATCGATAGAGTAATTTTTGTGATTGTCGCAATAATCGGTGGAACAGGATTTATAGGTGGCTATCTAGTTGATTTGCTTGTCAATGATAGTCGAGTGGAACAAATACGCCTGCTCTCTCGTGGGGGGGAAGAGACCACATCTAAGAAGGTTGAAATATTTAACGGAAATGTTTTTGATAAGGCTTCTCTGAAAGGGCTGCTCGTTGAAGGCGCAATTGTTGTAAATCTCGCGTACTTAGCTGAGGAGGAACAGTCCAAAAACCTAGAGCTTATTCACAATGTTGTCCAAGTTTGCAGGGAGTGCAAGATAAAGAAATTTATTCATGTGAGCACGGCGGTGGTTGCCGGCAGAGCTAAAGTTTCACTAGTAACGGAGGAGACTGTAGCCACTCCTTTTTCTGAGTATGATAAAACCAAACTCTTGGTTGAGGGCGTGGTGCTACGAGACGCTGTGGACTTTGAGGTTGTTATATTAAGACCTACGGCTGTTTTTGGGCCGGGTGGAAAGAATTTAGTTTCACTAGTTACTAATTTATATTCTGGTAGTAGCGTTAGGAACTATCTAAAGTCATGCCTTTATGGCAAAAGAACAATGAATCTTGTATCAGTTGAAAACGTAGTCAGCGCATTGCATTTCCTTGTTTTTGCAAATAAAGATTTAGATAGGCGGATTTTTATTGTGTCTGAAGACGCGGCTCCGAATAATAACTACATTGGTGTAGAGAAAATCGTGCAGCGTGTTCTGGGTGTCAGCGATTACCCTATTCCTCGCGTCTTACTTCCAGATTTTTTTCTACAAATAATTCTAATTCTGGTTGGTAAGTCAAATGTGGATGCTAATAGGCGATACAGCTCAGAAAATCTTGAGTCATTAGGTTGGGTGCGGTCTCAGGATTTCGAGAACAAGGTTGAACAGTTTGCTGAGTGGCAAAAAAAAGGTCTGGATAACTAACCATTGTATGTTTCGTTAACGCTCATTACGGCAGATGCGTGCTGAAATTGTGGGAGAGGCATACGGCGTTTTTATGAGATGGTATTTTCTTGAAAATATTGAATGTAAACATGTCGGTTGATCCTGTTCATGGCGGCGGTACCGCGGAGCGAACCATGCAATTGTGTCGAGAGTTCGTTGATCTTGGACATTCGTGTACTTTGCTTACCATGGATATTGGCTTGTCTGAAGAGAAAAAAAAATTTATAGCTTCAGAAAAAATTAATGCGATTTATTTGCCCTGTATCTCAAAACGCTTTTATGTGCCATCTCCCTCTTTTGGTGTTGTGGCGCGCACTATTCGAGATGTCGATATTGTTCATTTAATGGGGCATTGGACTGTTATTAATGCTTTGGTTTTTTTATTTTGTTTGTTGTATAAAAAACCTTATGTCGTCTGCCCTGCGGGAGCGCTGCCTGTCTTTGGGCGCTCAAAGCTAATAAAGTATCTTTATAATGTCTTTGTGGGTAGACGGATAGTTGTAGGATCAAGTGGGTGCGTGGCGATTACGGCGAGTGAAGTTGCGCAGTTCAGTAAGTACGGTGTTGGTCCGGATAGAGTTGTAGTAATTCCAAATGGTATTAATGTGTGCGACTTTGAGAGTAAAAGTGGTGTTGATTTTAAGGTTAAGTATGGGTTTAAAAGGTCTTTGCTTCTTTTTGTAGGGCGTCTGAATGAAATTAAGGGTCCCGACTTGCTTCTGGATGCGTTTCTGGGATTGAGTCATAAGTTTCCAGCTTTCGAACTTGTTTTTATCGGTCCTGATGGTGGGATGTTAAGCTCTCTAAAAGAGCGTTCCTCTGGTCATGATTCAGTTGTTCACTATTTAGGCTATATAGGTGGAGATGAGAAGTCGCAAGCTTACCGTGCTGCAGATTTCCTAGTGATTCCGTCACGTCAGGAGGCAATGTCGATTGTGGTTCTGGAGGCTGGTGCTGTAGCCACTCCGGTGCTGATCACCGATCAATGTGGTTTCGACGATGTAGAAAAAATTGGTGGTGGTAAAGTGGTTTCCGCATCGGTTGAGGGCATTGCTCGCGGTATCGAGTGGATGATTGAGTCTGGTGAATTGGAGCTTATGGGGAAGAAACTTAATGAATACGTGGTGGCTAATTATCAGTGGAGCGAAGCTGCCCGTAAATATATATCGTTGTATTCATCTATTTTAAATAGATAGTTCTTTAAGTATTTTTGGGTTATTAAGTGAAAATTGTTGTGGTCTCTCAATATTTTTGGCCGGAGTCATTTATAATAAATGACTTGGTTAAAATGCTTGCTGCGCAGGGGCATTATGTTCAAGTACTAACAGGTAAACCTAATTATCCAGATGGGAAGATCTTTCCTGGATACAAGGTTGCTGGTTGTATCGATGAGTCTTATGGATCTTATGTCTCAGTGCATCGTGTGCCATTACGTCCTAGGGGGAAAGGTGGGGCTCAGAGTTTAATACTGAATTATCTATCCTTTGTCTTTAATGGGTTGCGTTTATTTCCTCGTGCGCTAAGCGGTAACACGGAGAAATTTGATGCAATTCTGGTTTTTGCGCCTTCACCTATTACTTCAGTGATCCCTGCGATTTACCTGAAATGGCGATTCAAGACGCACCTTGCTGTCTGGGTCCAGGACCTCTGGCCTGAAAGCCTTAGCGCCACGGGCTTTATCCGCAATCGAGTGGCACTCCGTTTAGTTGGATGGCTAGTCCGGGGTATTTATGCATGTACTGATACGTTGTTAGTGCAATCAAAGGCATTTAAGGTTCCGGTTGCGCGCTATGCGCGCGAAGATAAAATTGTTTACTACCCCAATTGTTATCTAGACTCCCCCCTGCAGACCGAGACCTGCGCTCAGGTTCCTGCTGATCTATTGACGCTGCTAGAGCAGAATTTCTGCTTGGTTTTTGCTGGTAATCTGGGCACCGCGCAGTCTGTGGAGACTTTGGTTAGGACGGCGGAAAGACTGAGGCATTTAGCTAACTGCAAATTGGTACTAGTTGGGAGCGGTAGTATGGTGGGATGGATTGAAGAGCAGAAGGCGCTAAGGGGATTGGATAACCTAGTTTTGGCGGGACGCTTTCCCTCATCTGAAATGCCTCAGTTCTTTAGCCGTGCTGCTGGCCTGCTGGTAACTCTCCGGCGCGAAGAGATTTTTGCCTACACAATTCCTAGCAAGGTTCAAGCATATCTTGCGGCAGGCCGTCCCATTATTGCAGCGCTTGATGGCGAAGGCGCGCGTGTCATTAATGAGGCGGGAGCCGGACTGTCATGCGCTGCGGAAGATTTCGTCGGGCTGGCCCACTGCATCGAGCAGCTGTTCCATATGTCGGCAGCAGTGCGTGACAAGCTCGGGCAGTCGGGGCGAGAGTATTTTCTGGCGAATTTCGAGATGACGCGACAGAGCAAGCGGCTAGTGGATATTCTTGAAAAAAGAATCAAAGCCTGAAGAGGAATGTCGAAATGAATATTCTAGTATTGGGCGTGACCGGTATGTTGGGGAGCGCTGTTTTCAGGCAGCTTTCCTTCGATCAGCGCTACCAAGTATGGGGCACATTGCGCAACGCCGGAGGCCGGCGTCATTTTCCTGAGCAATTATATGACCGGTTGATTTTCGGTATCGATGTACTTGACCAAGATGCGCTGGTTAGCGTGCTAGAGCGCATACGCCCAGATGTCGTTATCAACTGCGTCGGTTTGATTAAGCAGTTGGCTGACGCCAAAGATCCACTTTCTGCTTTGCCAATTAATGCAATGCTGCCGCATCGCTTGGCAAAACTCTGTGGTCTCGCGAACGCTCGGCTGATTCATGTGAGCACCGATTGTGTGTTCTCTGGACGCACGGGTATGTATACCGAGGCTGATCAGTCGGATGCGGAAGATCTTTATGGTAAGTCAAAGTTTATCGGCGAGCTCCATGAGGTGCCGCATGCAATTACGCTGCGTACATCTATCATCGGTCATGAACTCGGCACCAACTTCTCGTTGACTGACTGGTTTCTTTCGCAAAAAGGGCCGGTCAAGGGTTATAAAAGAGCCATTTTCTCTGGCTTGCCCACCGTCGAGCTAGCTCGAGTTATGAAGGACTATGTGATCCCGAATCCAAAGTTGCATGGACTTTATCATGTGTCGGCTGAGCCTATCGACAAGTTATCGTTGCTTAGGTTGATAGCGGAAGTCTATGGACACAACATTCAGATCATTCCTGACGGGCAAGTCCGTATTGACCGCACCTTGGATTCTTCTCGCTTCCGTCAGGCCGTTGGTTATCAACCTCCGAGTTGGCCCGAGCTGATCCAAATGATGTGTGGCCAGCGTTAATTTAATATTTTTTAGTGTGGTGTCCTGTTTATGTTCGACGACAAAGTTCTGATGATTACCGGTGGCACTGGTTCGTTCGGCAATACGGTGCTAAGGCGTTTCCTCAATACTAACGTCAAAGAAATTCGGGTGTTCAGTCGGGACGAGAAGAAGCAGGAGGATATGCGCATTGCCCTGGCTAATGACAAAGTCAAGTTTTATATCGGCGATGTTCGCAATTACGACAGCATTTCCCAAGCCACGGTCGGTGTTGATTATATCTTCCATGCGGCGGCCCTGAAGCAGGTGCCTTCCTGCGAGTTCTATCCCATGGAAGCGGTCCGCACCAATATCATCGGCACAGAGAATGTTCTGAACGCGGCAATTGCTACCGGCGTCAAGCGCGTAGTTGTGCTAAGTACGGATAAAGCGGTTTACCCTATTAACGCGATGGGCATCTCCAAAGCAATGGCAGAAAAGCTCATGGTCGCTAAATCGCGAATGATTCCAGAGTCCGGTCCCGTTATTTGTGCGACTCGCTACGGTAACGTGATGGCTTCGCGCGGTTCAGTCATTCCCCTTTTCGTCAGTCAGCTCAAAGGCGACGAGCCGTTGACTGTTACCGATCCGAATATGACTCGTTTCTTGATGTCGCTGGAAGACTCTGTCGATTTGGTTCTGCATGCGTTTGAGCATGCAGAGCAGGGTGACATTTTCGTGCAAAAGGCCCCCGCATCTACAGTGGCGGACCTTGCGCAGGCGCTTAAAGAGCTGTTTTCCCGCGATAACCCGGTAACAGTTATTGGTACTCGACATGGCGAAAAGTTGTATGAGTCGCTGATTTCCCGTGAGGAGATGGCCAAAGCGGAAGACATGGACCGCTATTACCGAATCCCGGCGGACAATCGCGACCTCAACTACAAGAAGTTCTTCGTCGAGGGTGAGCAACATATTTCTGAGCTGGACGACTATACCTCGCACAATACCGAGCGCCTTAGTATCCAGGGTATTAAAGACGTACTGCTTAAGCTTGATTACATTCAGGAGCAGCTTAATGCTTAAGGTGATGACGCTGGTCGGCACCCGCCCAGAACTAATCAAAATGAGTCGCGTGATCGCAGAGTTGGATAAGCAGGTCCAGCATGTGCTTGTGCATTCGGGGCAGAACTATGATTTCGAATTGAATCAGGTTTTTTTCGACGATCTAGAGATTCGTAAGCCAGATCATTTCTTAGGGGCAGCCGGAGATACTGCGGCGAAGACTATTGCCGAAGTCATAGCCAAGGCAGATGAGTTGTTCGAGTTGGAAAAGCCGGATGCGCTGTTGCTCTATGGGGACACCAATACCTGCTTGGCAGTTATTGCAGCTAAGCGGCGGAAGATCCCTGTATTCCACATGGAGGCGGGGAACCGGTGTTTCGATCAGCGTGTGCCGGAGGAGTTGAACCGCAAGGTCCTCGACCATCTGAGTGATATCAATATGGTACTGACGGAGCATGCGCGCCGGTATCTGCTCGCAGAGGGCATTCGTCCAGAGACCATCATCAAGACTGGCTCGCACATGGAGGAGGTGTTGGATTACTACATGCCGCGAATCCAGGCTTCCGATGTGCTGAAGCGAGAGGGTTTGAAGGAGGATGCTTTCTTTGTGGTCAGTACGCACCGGGAGGAGAATGTCGACACACCCGAGAATTTGTGCGATCTGCTAGGAACCCTGCGTACGCTGGCCGATAAGTATCAGTATCCGATCATCGTTTCAACTCACCCTCGTACTCGTAAACGCCTCGAGGCATTGGGCGAGTCGCTGGACCACCCTTTGATTCGCTTCGTCAAACCATTCGGTTTGCTGGATTACATCAAGCTGCAGATGTCTGCGTTCTGTGTACTTTCGGACAGTGGCACCATTACCGAAGAGGCTTCATTGTTGAACCTGCCGGCGATCACCATTCGGAATGCGCATGAGCGACCTGAGGGCATGGATGAGGGGACCCTTATTATGAGTGGCCTAAAAAAAGATCGCGTGCTGGAGGCAGTGCAGGTGGTGACGAGCCAGCATGAGCGGGGGACGCGTGTGATCCCCGTGGTTAAAGACTACCAAGCGGGGCCAGTGTCGAAGCAGGTCGTCAGGGTGGTGCTTAGCTACACCGATTACATCAACCGTACGGTCTGGTCAAAAGCCTGAGCAGTGTCGAGGTAAGGTAATGCGCATTTTGTTGACTGGTGCTACCGGCTTTGTCGGCCGTGGGCTACTGGAAAGGATGGTCGCCCACGTAGATCTGCAGCCAGTCGCAGTGGTGCGCAATTCCGCAGCAGCGCTCACCAACCACGTGACGACCTTCCGAGTCGCAGGCATCGAGGGGGATACTGACTGGCGGCCCGCCTTGGAGGGAGTAGATGCAGTTATCCACTGTGCTGCTCGGGTTCATGTCATGCACGACACATCTTCTGATCCGCTTGCCGAGTTTCGTAAGGTCAATGTGGACGGGACGTTCAATCTCGCTCGGCAAGCAGCGCTTGCTGGGGTGCGCCGCTTTATCTTCATCAGTTCGATTAAGGTGAACGGTGAGGGTACTGAGCTAGGCAAGCCATATTCTGCAGATTGTCATCCAGCACCGCTTGATCCCTATGGCGTCTCTAAAATGGAAGCTGAGGAAGGCTTACGTGATTTAGCCTCTGAGACAGGGATGGAACTCGTCATTATCCGCCCTGTTCTGGTGTACGGCCCGGGTGTCAAAGCGAACTTCCGCAGCATGATGAACTGGCTTTGTATGGGGGTGCCGTTACCGCTGGGCGCGATACATAACAAGCGGAGCCTGGTTTCGTTGGACAACCTTGTCGATTTGATCGTCACGTGTATCGATCACCCCGCTGCCGCCAACCAGACCTTTCTGGTCAGTGACGGAGAGGACTTGTCCACTACTGAACTGCTGCGGCGCATGAGCCTAGCTCTGGGTAAGCCGGCACGGCTGTTGCCAGTGCCAGCGGCATTGCTTGGAAGTGCTGCCGCAATGCTAGGGAAAAAAAACGTTGCACAAAGGCTTTGTGGCTCGTTGCAAGTGGATATTTCCAAGACCCGTGAGCTGTTGGGGTGGGCTCCGCCTGTCAGCGTAGACCAAGCGCTGCGTATGACCGCAGATCATTACTTGGCGCATAAGGGCTGATACCCGTTACCGAGTACCATTTGACGTGGCGCGGATAGGCTCGCTTCTAGCTGAATTCTAGAGGCATCTACGGAAAAAACTTGAGGGATCGAAGTTGTTGATTTGGTTGCTGCCGTTACTTATCGGTGTTTCATTTTGCCTAACGTGGGCGCTGCGCCGTTATGCTCTTGCTCGCAGCATCATCGATATTCCTAATGCTAGAAGCTCGCACTCCGTACCCACTCCCCGTGGCGGCGGTGTGGCCATTGTCGTGACGTTCTTGCTCGCGCTGCTGCTGCTCGGGGCGGTTGATTTCATCGGTTATCGATTGATGTGGGCGTTGCTTGGGGCAGGTGCTGGGGTTTCTATCCTGGGTTTTCTGGACGACCACGGGCATATCGCCGCACGCTGGCGTTTGTTGGGGCACTTTGTTGCGGCTATCTGGGCGCTGTTTTGGCTGGGCGGCCTGCCTGCGTTGCCGATCTTTGGCAGCACAATTGAACTTGGTTGGTTCGGCCATGCATTGGCTGCTGTTTATCTGATGTGGCTGCTTAACCTCTACAACTTCATGGATGGCATTGATGGTATTGCTAGTGTCGAAGCGATCTGTGTTTGCCTGGGAGGTGCTTTGCTGTATGGCCTTACCAGTGGCGTGAACTTGGAAACCGGCGTGCCTTTGTTGTTGGCGGCTGCCGTAGCTGGGTTTTTGTTCTGGAATTTTCCACCAGCGCGCATCTTCATGGGTGATGCGGGTAGTGGGTTTCTCGGCATTGCACTCGGAGTGCTTTCCTTACAGGCGGCCTGGGTATCGCCGGAGCTTTTCTGGGCATGGTTGGTATTGCTCGGTGTATTCACCGTGGATGCAACGTTTACCTTGTTGCGCCGTCTGCTACGCCGCGACAGGGTCTACGAAGCGCACCGCAGTCATGCTTACCAATATGCTGCACGCCACTTCGGCAGCCATTTGTTGGTGACGTTGGCCGTTCTATCGATCAACGTGCTTTGGTTGCTGCCTATTGCTATCTGGGTCGCGATCGGCGACATGGATGGAATGTCCGGACTGCTCATCGCTTATGCGCCCTTGGCACTGCTTGCGTGGAAATATCATGCGGGCGAGCCGGAGAGGCCAGTATGAGTGAGCGAACACTGTTGATAATCGGCGCCGGGGGCCATGGCAAGGCCGTTGCAGAGGCCGCATTGCTGAGCGGCAGTTGG
>JBLXCH010000083.1:0-14164 GCA_048265065.1 Motiliproteus sp.
ATTGAACAAAAAAACCTTCAAATAGAGGGTTGCGCTCTGGCGACGGGAACGCTATTTTCCGCGCCACACACGCTGATGGGGCGTGGCCAAGTGGTAAGGCATCGGTTTTTGGTATCGTGTACCGTAGGTTCGAATCCTACCGCCCCAGCCAACTGTGATTTTTCTAGTAAAATCAACGAGTTACTACCCTGCCATAGCGCAGGGTAGTACACGTTGGTGGTACACGCTTATGGTGCCACTAAGGCAGATTGTTGCTAGCAAATCCCCCTCATGAGCAACTTACTTTATCCAGTCCGGCATATTGGTAAGAGACCGATGCCCGGGTATAGTAATTGAGGGTCTCCCGTTTAGGTTCATATCTGCCTGATAAACAGGATCATCTGTAAGCTCCTTGACGATCTCGTTACGCTTACGGCGTATTGTAGCCAATGGTGCCTTGGGATTTTCGGCGAAGAACTCTGCCATTTCCTCTTGATAGTGCATGATTGCCTGTATCACGAGCGATCCATTAGTTTCCTGCCCCATACCATTGGCCTTTGAGAGAATACGGCTGATATAGACCTCTCCTTCATCTGTAGTCTGTTTGATCCGCGCCCCATTTTCTTCAAGTTGAGACTTGTAGCGATACTGTGCGCCCCACCTCAAAATTAAACGGCCCATCGTAGACGTATCAATCTTGCGCCCTTTAACCGCATCCAGAACATCCTGCACCGTCGCATCGCCTTTGATGATGTCCACTTCAAGCTGACCAGCAGCAGCAGACATATCCGGGGTCATGGTCACATCTGCCTGAGCATGTTTCCGCTGAGACCACGCAGAACGTAGAGGAGAAACCAGCGGTGCATAGTTAGGGTTGTTAGCAAGTTCTGCCAGAAGCGGCTCGTGGTCCTTCCCCGGCTCCATAAGAACCGTTGAGAGGGTCTCAGCAAACTTTAGGTCTCTTGCGTCGCCATCCTGTTGATCTTTCTCAGCACGTTCGCGCTGCTTCATGATGTACGGAATGTTGTTCGCGTTATTCTCCAACATCATCCGCTGTAGCTTACGGTCAGCTTTGGCCCAACCACGGGTCATCCGGGAATACTCAAGGCTCTCAGCGTTGGATTGAATGCGGGTAAGCATCTCTTCCATTTCCACCTTGGCCTTACGACCTTCGGGGGTGGAGCTTAGGGATTGCCCGTTGCTGTCCTGAATTTCATCAAGTCGCACAACAAGCTCTCGGGCCTGCTGGAAGTTCCCTGCATAAGCTAGGCTCTCAGCAGCCGTTTTAGCCTCACTGGTGACCCATGCGCCGAACTTCTCATCTGTGATGCCAAGCGCACGTAGACCTTCTGTAGCCTTCGCAGGATCGCCATCACGAAGCTCTGCAATCATGTCCGCTACGTTCTCAGTTTCACCATAGAAGATGTTACCGATTTCCTGCCGACTGGTGGCCTCCAAGTTGTCTTCGTTGAACTTGGCGCGAGCGTTCACATGCTGCTGGATAAGCTGCTGTTCAACGGCGTTGGCTGACCCTTCGAAACCTCGGAGCCAATCAACGTCCATCTGCCCATCGCCCAAGTTCTCTTGAACGAAACCTTTGCGGCTTTCCGTCATGTAATCCCGGAAGGCTCCAGCAGCTTCAGCTTCACTCCCGTATTTTTGGGTAGCGAGACCTGAGGACTTCCAGCCTTCCATGAGTTTCAGGTGGTAGTCACTTTGAGCCGACCATTGCCCTGCCTTCTCCTGATAGCCTTTACGGGCAAACGGGGAAGCACCAACCGGCACATCCCCATCTTCCACGGCTTGCGCCCAAGACTTGCGGAGCGTGTTGAACTTCAGCGCGTAGTTTTCGTAATCACGCTTCTGGTCCGCATCGTTCTTCTGAGCAAAGAACTGCTGGAGCTTTGGGTTAAACTCTTGGAGACCTGAAGCCAACTCTGAGAGGGCATTGACTTGAGAGGGAGCGACCGGAGCCGCACCCATCTCAGGGCGGACATAGGTACTGACCGGAGCCGCAGTGGGCGCTAGTCGCCGCATACCGGTGCGGAATTTTGTTTCCATCGTGATTTCCATTTTACAAAAAAATCCCCGGCCACAGCCTGAGTTTTCAGAACTATGTACCGGGGATAACAGACAAATCTGAGGCCTGTTACTCAAGCGATCTTAAGGCGCGTTTCTTCCAATATTTCCCGAGCCATTGCTGTTACGCGGCTCATAAATCCGGGGGTTTGATGAATGATTTGAACTACCTCATCTAACAATTCCAAGACCCTATCCATGGAAGGGCTTTGTTGTGGATAGCGAGATATGATTGTCTGAGCGTGGTCAAAGTCGCGTCGCGATGCACTTAGGGGGAACGGGTCGCAAGTTATAATCGAGACAGCAGGGCCAGCTAACGCGATCATCAGGTGGTCCCAATCTCGCGGAAGGCGGCAGAACGGAAAGCAACAGGTACACTGCCCCCCAATTCCAGTTTCGAAATTCAATGGCAAGATAACATCAGTAACAATTGCTCCTCGCTCTTGAGCCATGACCGCATGTCCAGCTTCATGGAGAGCAACACGAACGAGCCGCTCATCCCCAGGAATTGAAACGGCAAGTGGTAGCACTATAAACCCCGACGCATTGAGGAGGCTTTTGACTTTCGCTGTCTAAGCGCAGTGAGTGCCGCCTGCTCATGTTGATGATCAAGGCCACTATCGGTAAGTTTCGCGATATGCTGTGCATAGACCTTCAAGGCACGTTTCAGCACCAGTCCGCGTGAGTTGCTCGCACCCCCTAACAATTTACGATCTTGAAGGGATTTCAGAAGACCTTGAAGACTTCCATATTCCGCATCTGTCAGATTGGCAGTTACGGGCTTGTATCGTGGTTTTTTAGCTTCAGTCTCATCTTGAGCACGACGTTCAAGCCATGCGCAAAGTGTGTCTCCATCGTTTGAATGGAACATTGCGTGTTTCCTTGTGATTGGATTGAAATGGGCAAATCAGTCTGAGCGGCAACCAATTCCAAGTCGCTGACGAGCTGATAGGTTATGATGGGAGGGAATGCTCAAGGCGACCTAACTAGAAACTGGCGGACTTTATGGGCTTGCGTTATGGTCAACACAGGGCATGGGTGCTTCAGTTTTGAGGAAGCATGTGGATATCAAGAATGAGGGTGTCCCGATTTCGGAGCTGGCAAGACACGACTATGAAGCGATCCACTTCTATTGCCGCACCTGTCACCGCCAAGTGGACAAAACCCCCGCCGAGTTGATCAGGATGGTCGGCCTTGAGGTTGGCATCTGGACATTCACTAGACGCTTGAGATGCAACCAATGTGGACAACGAGATTTCACTGTCCGCATCGGCGCAGCTAAAGGTGTGCCTATTGCCATATGCTGACCCCCCTTGCGGATCGCCGGGAGTACGTCCTTCGTGACCCAATCTTGGAAGCGTTTAGCCTGTGGTTTGTCTGACCGCATGACCAGCTTGTAGAGGCCGCTCTCGGAGATAACGTTCGCGCCACGGTTTGGGAAGCTACCCTCAATCGAATTGAGATTAGACTTCGCTACAACCCTGTACTGTTCAGGCTCAAGAACAACTCGCATTGTCTCAGTGACATTGCTCAGGCCAAGAACACTGGCGATATCCACAGCCACAAACCAAGGGTCATCCCCGATGGTCACAATGCGGATGTCATGCTTGTGGTTCGGACCTTTGGTTGGGCTGGTCTGGAAGGTGAAGTTGTTTCCTCAGCATCTCCCACATTTGGTCAAACTGTATGGACGTCTTGCCGGTGTAGCCCATGACCAGCAGCGTGTAGCCAACCTTTGGCCTCGTTGTTGATTACTGATCAGCGCCCTTACGAAGAGCCTTAGCAGCTAACGCCTGCTTACTGGCTTCCTGATCTACCCGTTCATTCTCGGGATGCCCTGCGTGTCCTTTGGTCCATTCCCAAGTGACATCGTGCTTCTGACAAAGCTCATCCAGTTTTTGCCATAGCTCTACATTCTTGACCGGTTTGCTTCCCGATTTATCCAACCTGCCCTTAGCTTTCCAATTCGCAAGCCAACTGGTCATGCCATCAACCACATATCGGCTATCAGTCACGACATGCACGACACGCGGCGACTTCAGGAACTGAAGCCCCTTGATGACTGCTGTAAGTTCCATACAGTTGTTCGTCGTATAGCGGACTTTACCTCCATCGAGTTTCTCTTTAGCACCTTTGCGAAGCAGGTAGGCCCATCCTCCGGGTCCGGGGTTTCCAAGACATGCGCCATCGGCAAACAATTCAATTCTATCCATTGGTCATTACCTTTGTAGGGAAGTTCACTAACTCACGAAAAAAGACGCCAATGCTACATAGGCATGGGTTCATTCCGTGTGATTGATTAGAAAAAGGGTCAGGGGAAAACAGGAGCAACATGACCACTCAAAGAAACCTGAGAGGGCTTCGTTCGGACTTCATGCTGACCTTAAGCGAGATTGATGCTGGCTATGAGCGGATACAGGCATACTTAAAGACAACAATAAGTGTGTTGATTAGATCGAGCCTGTTTAAACACCTTTGGTTACCCGTCTTACCGACCCTTTTCAGGTGCCCGAACCCTATTGAGCGTTACCAATTCTCAACAGGTTCTATGCCCGGTTCACGCTTTGCACATTGCCCTTTACAGGGGAGAGGTGGCTCATGCCGGGAAGGCTAAACAGTAAGGTAAGATAACCGCTACGTTACTCTTTTGATTGAGTCTCGCCTGCCGTCACACCTAAGTAGGGTTTCCCCTCCTCTTAGGTGCAACCTAATTCCCATGCATCAGGAGGGCGAATTAGGAGCCATACAGCGCAACTGGCCTAAGAGGCTAGAATGGGTACCAGAAAACCGAGAAAGGACTCTGTGAGTGCCGCATATCAGCTTAGAGGATGCATTGGGTTTCTTCTGGTCGCTTTAAGCTCACAGATGCGATTGGTAAGACAACCGCGAACAGATGATAATAAATTGACGTGTAATCAAAATACTACTTCTCTCTAAGGAGCAACCTAATAACCATTGAAAAATTATGGTTATTGTTTTTCCAGTCTTTCCAGTACCCGCTTAACCTGCGAAGCCTGCCATTGTCCGCCCCTTGCTGTTTGTATCCCGGCACTGGTCAGAGCTAATGCAATGTCCCTAAGTGTTGCCCCCTGCTGCCTCATAGGCACCACAACGTTCTCCAGCTTTTCAGCTCGTTTATCCGCCTGTAGCTGGATTACCTTGTTGCGCTTCATAGTGGCATCCCGAAGCCCTCCAAGTTTCACCCCGCGCTCTTTGGCTTGTCTCAGGGCTGCTTTGGTACGCTGTGAAATGAAGTCTCGTTCCTGTTCCGCCAAAGCGGCATAGATATGGAGCTGGAATTTATCCGCGTAGGGCATGGAGGCGACACGCAAGTCTAGCTTGGGGTCATCCATAAGCTGTGCAATGAAATATACCTTACGGCTCAGGCGGTCTAACTTGGCAACTAGCAGGGTGGCTTTATCACGCTTGGCATGGCCTACCGCTTTCAACAACTCGGGCCTATCAGCATCCTTGCCCGACTGAATATCAAGGTACTCCCCGATCACTTCATAAGGCTCTGGGCTATACGTCTCCAGATACAGGCCAATGTCCCGACCTTGCGCAGCCAAACCCAAACCGCTCCGTCCTTGGTCTGCCGTACTTACCCGTTTGTAAATGACATAGTGTTGCATAGCGACCTGCCCCTTATTGAGTTGCCCTGTTACAAGCACATAAGATGACTTGTTGCAAATGTCAACGTTGGTTGTGATTGTTACATCCGTGGTTTCCAGTTAGTAACACGGCAGCAAGCAGCCCCTCCCCGGATCAGTTACCAAACTGGAGGCCACCTAGAGATCAAAAGGAAGCCAACCCTAAGGGGGGAAAGTCGCTGTCTGATCTACATCGTATACCCATTCAGATTTTTGCCCCCGAAACTAGCCTGATGCTGAACAAGTCATTGATTGAATGCACTTTCCCTGATTAGATTAACCTTAGATTGCATTCACCCCCCCCCATATTTAACCAAGGAGGGCACCATGAAGCTTCTTCATCTTCTGCTTGCAGGGGCAGTCGTAGTGCCTTCGCTCCTGCTCTACACATTTACACAAAACGTGGTAATCACGGCCCTAATTATGTCCGTTGCGGTCTGCCCTTGGGCCTTAGACAGCCTCCTAAATAGCTATCCCAAAATGGTGAAATGGCGAGAACGTAAGCAGTTAGCCCATGCAGTGTACCCTGCCTATCATCACACCAAAGCATCCCTGTATGAACTAACGTCCAAACAATTTATCAAGGAACTTTCCATAACGGTTTTATCTACAGCTACCCTTAGTTGCTCTGTATTGCTTTGGGCTTATGCATTTACCGTTGCCTGAAGTTCCTCTCCGGTCTTCCCGAAGCTCTTGGCGAAGGCTTCAAGCTTGCCCTTGGCTACCTCCCGTTCATGCTCGGTGCCACGTAGGGACATCGTGTGGAGCTTCTGAGCGTACTCCGCGTCGGTCTTTGAGAAGGACTGAAGGTGGGCTTTGGGTTTGCCCTTGGTCTGAAGGACGCTCTCAATGCTGGCTTCTTCGTCAAAAGGCTCTACGTCGCCCCTTTTCGCGACCTGCATATACCGCTTCGCCTGCGTGTAGGAGAATGTACAGTTACGAGCGATCCACGGTTTGAACTCCCCGTGCTTCAGGTACTTCTTGACCCACAACAGTTCCTCCCCGGCAGCTTTGGCTTCCCGGAGCATCCCTTTGCCGTGATCAATGATTTGCTTGTGGTGATCGTTGATTACTGTGGCTGCACGTGACAGCGGCGGTAGGGTGATAGCGGTGGTGTTCATCTGGTTGCTCTCCGATCAGGAACTTAGCAGGAGGGCAGCAAAAGCCACACTCCACTCCACTCTAAGGGGCACCTAATCGTCAAAATCGCAGTTTCCCTTAGTTATCGCTTTGGGATTTCTGACTGCGTTTTGTCCTGACTTTTGGTTTTTGATATTCGAGAGATACGATTGGCTCGTTCGGGTCATGATCCCCAAAAGAGCGCCAAATAAGAAACCGCGTCACCTTCTCAGCATCACGTAATACGCCGTGGGTTATGGTTGATTTCCCTCCTCGAACGCCAACAAAGAGAGCTTCGAATAAGTTATCTAGAACTGTTGTCTCTGCTTGAAACTCAAAGGGAAGATCGGGGTATTCCACCCAATATACCATCGACTCATAAACACGAATGAGCGCATCCTCCCGCTCCAAAGCAAGTGCGTTTCTATCTGCACCAGAGAAATAGTGAGCTGCCTCCAACGCTGCCAAAACTATTTCCTTGAGAGCAGGATTGCACTCGAAGAACGCTTTTGTTTCGTTTCTGGGTCTTGCGGAAGGTGATCGGAACATCCTTAGCCCTCCACCTAAGCAAAAGTGAGGGAGGGTTTTTGATCATCGCGAAGGCGGCAATTAGATGTCAGGACAAACCGCCAGAACCCCCAAATACACTCAAGCTCACGGTCATGTCGTGCGGTTTCCAGCTTGTTCCATTTCGCATGATCAGAACGCTCCCAATAGAGAGACCCAAGATAAGGCAAACGAATGTAACCGGGTTCAATTTCAAAGCTAGTGCCGACGATGAGACGCATGATTTTTCCTAGTGCCTGTGGTTGAAAACAAGCCAACCATGAGTCACAAAGAACCACGACGTCAACCTAAATAATTCAATAAATTCAATTGACTAGTACGCTTGTGGAGAGCATTCCCGAGCCGTTTCAAGCCTACCAATGACTGTCTCCTTTCCACCTGTGGATCACATACTTGAAAAATTTACCGTGCTCACGGGTCGATCCTTTGCTCAGTCAACATTACCACTCAGATCGAAACGCCCAACAACCATCTCAGATCAACCTAAAGTACCTAAAATGCATGTTTTAAACAATTTTGAATTAAACAGGTTCACAAACCATCCATCTATACGATAGCATATGAACATAGTTTACTAATAAGAGAATTCAGTGGATGGCGACTTATCAGGTTCTGGCACTCTCGGGCGGAGGCTTCAGGGGGCTATATACAGCTACGGTACTAGAAATTCTGGAGCAGGCCGCTGGCACACCATTAGCAAATAAGTTTGATTTAATTTGCGGAACATCTGCGGGCGGATTACTGGCGCTTGGGCTGGCACATGAACGCCCTGCTAGCGAGCTAAAGAAACTGTTTGAGGATAACGGGAGTTTGATTTTCCAAAGCCGCAATTTATGGAGAAGATTGTTCGGCTTTTGGTGGTGCGCGAAACACTCGCAACTCGGATTGACAAGCTCTTTACAAGACATCTTTCAAGAAGATCAAATAGGCCACCTCAAGCACCCAGTTCTTATACCTACGGTCAACTACTCAACAGGCTTATTTCAAACATTCAAGACCCCCCATCACCGAGACTTCGGTCACGACTGGCAGCTACCGATCATCGATGCGGCGTTAGCCACATCTGCGGCTCCTGTCTACTTCCCTTTGTTCCAGAATAAACGTGGTGTTTTTGCAGATGGGGGATTGGCCGCTAACGCCCCGGGATTACTGGGGGTCCATGAGATAAAACACTTCTTCAGCGCGACCAACGAAGACACAATTCGTGTTCTCTCGATAGGGACAATGACTAAAGGAGCCACCTTTAGTGGAAAGAACTTAGATAGAGGTCTCTTCAAGTGGGGGGACAAAATATTTGATCTGACAATCTCCGCCCAAGAGTCATTAACACACTACATGTTGTCCCATACTCTTGCTGACAATTACTTTCAGATCGACGACACCATCACTCCAGACCAAAGCAAGGATGTTGATAAACTCGACAATGCTAGCGAAGCTGCACAAAACACTTTGATTTCCAGAGGAGATCATGCAGCGCAAGCAGCTCTCGGAAACGCCAAATTTAAAGAGTTCATGTCGCACACCGCAGCTGAACCAACCTTTTTCCATGGCCCCAGAAAGAACGGATAGCAAGATGCTCAACCTGAGTCCTCTGTTACACAGCAGCTCTGACAACAACCTTCTAAGTCAACTCGAGTTAGACGACAGTGAAAAAATTTTCATCTCAGAATGCAAAAACAAAGTCAGAGCAAGAATTCGAGAAGGTCTCTCTGCTACGCTCAAAGACACATTTGGTGTCGAGCAAAATGTTTCTCCTAAATTCTTTATACAAGGTTCTTGGGCCTACAAAACCCTTAACAGCCCGTGCCATACACCACCGCAACAATGTGACATTGACGACGGGGTCTATTTTCCTTTGAGCATCATGCAGGAAGAACAACGTCCGAGTATTGCGAGCGATACCTTATTTTCTGCAGTTGAAAGTATTCTATCCGCTCTTGCTGAAGAAGAAAATTGGGAACTAAACTCAGATAAAGATACTTGCATACGTCTTGTTCTAACAGAACGCTCACACCTCGACATTCCTCTGTATGCTATTCCTGATGACTCTTTCCTGAAAATGAAGACAGAGGCCGCCCTACGCGGATATGGCCAGTTTTCAGATGCATTAAGCAAAAGTGATCAAGACAGCTGGACACAACTACCATCAAATGAAGTATTGCTTGCGCATCGAAAAGAAGGATGGACCCCCTCAGACCCACGACCAATCAAAGAGTGGTTTCTTGATGAAGTAAACACCAAAGGAGAGCAGCTTAGACGCGTAGTACGCTACCTTAAATCCATACGTGATATGCATTGGAAGTCCGGTGGCCCCTCATCAATCTTACTCATGGCTGCCTCTGCGCCCATATTCAAACGCCACGACCGCCGGGACGATCTTGCATTGCTTTCGGTCCTTGAGCAATTACCTGAACAACTCCGACTAGGAGTAGACAACCCCGCTGCTGGTCAGCAGAGCGAAAGCCTGACAGATCGCCTCAGCGAGAAAGAATTAAGTGAAGCAGCAGAATGGTTTGAACGTGTCGCTAGCGAGCTCAATACTGCTATCTATGACTCCGAACCAAATGCTGCCTGCAAATTACTTATCGGCGTGTTTGGCGACCGTTTCCCCAACATTCCCTCTGCAATCACTCAATCCGAAGCGAAAGAGGTTCTAGCCGCAACGCCTATTACATCTGGCCCAGATGAGCCGATTACCAGAACAAAGGCAGGATGAATATAGTTTACGAAGGATTACCTGAGGTCACAGCTCAGCTTGCTAGACAAGGCTATAAATACGTCGGGAGAAATCAGAGCCGAAACGCAGTGTTCGTAGGCAACCTTTCAGCATATGACCAGCAGTTCAGTGCAGAAGTAACAATTGATCGAGATTTTTTCAGTATTCCACGCATAAAACTGCTGGAAATACCAGATAGCCTTCGACCAATTGCACCTCATGTAGCGGAAGACGGGGAAATTTGTTACATATCCCCGGGCACCGCCATTCTGGATGTGTTCAATCCTGTACAAAGCATACTAAGCTGCATCAGGAGGTGTGAAGAGGTCTTATCCAAAATCCTCGCCGGAGAAATGGATGATAATCTGAGAGAAGAGTTTTTCGCTTACTGGCGAGCAAAGTCAGCATACTCAGACACCGATGTTAACGCCCAGAACCCTACAGAAGTGTATATCGGGGACCGCGAGTTTATTTTCATTTCGGACAATTCTTTGAGAACCAAGATAAAGGTCCAAAATGTTGTCAACTTGGAAAAAATTGCATGTGAGGTAATCGAATTCAGCACTCCCCAGCACCTTCGCCCGTCCAACCAAAATTGGCCACCCTCGAATGTCGGTGAAGTTCTCGATTGGCTGGAGATGATAGACGGTAAGTTAGCAAAGAGCATACTGCGCAAAATAAGAGTGTACAATTCCTATCCATACCTAGGGATGTTGGTATCGGTAAAATCGAAGAATTGCCACATAGGTTTTCTAATCAAGTTAGTTAGATGCGAAAATAGAAGTAAAAGACAATCAAAATCACAAACCAAAAATCAATGCATAGACCGCTACCTGTTCACGCGAATTGATGATGAGTTTATTTTGTCCAGAAACACTCCGAACAGAAATAGCCTTAACGGACTAAAAATAATCTTGATCGGCGCTGGCACTATCGGTGGGTATTTAGCTGATTTTTTGGTCAAGTCTGGCGCCGGAATGCACGGTGGGGAACTTAGAATTATTGATAGCCAGTGTATCGGACCAGAAAATATTGGAAGGCACCGTTTAGGGATTAACAGTTTATTTCGTTTCAAAGCAAAAGAATTGCGCTCAGAGTTGATGCGCACGTCTCCAACATCAAACATCGTAGACGTAAATTTTGATGTTAGAGAAGCAGCAATTCACCAAGCAGACTTAATAATTGACGCCACAGGTGAAGAGCCTTTGGGACAATGGCTCAGCGAGAACGTATCGGGTAAGACTCCACTTCTCACTACTTGGATTGAGGGTAACGGGATCGCTGTCCGGTCACTGCTAAAAGCTACAGCAGGGGATGCATGCTTCACATGTCTTTGCGACTACAATCGAGAAGGGAACTTCAAATCTGCTATGGAAGATTGGGAAACAAACTTCGAAGGCGGAGACTGTAGCAGCCTTTACGTCCCTTTCTCTCTTTCTGTATCTGTTCAAGCTGCAAGCTTAGCGATTGACGCTGCTCTAGATTGGGCGAACGGAATTACTAGCCCACAACTTCGAACGAGGGTCACAGACCCAAACTTCAGCCTGGGAACAGAAGACAGAGATATTCCTCAACGATCAAAGTGCCCCGCATGTCATTCTTAAGTGACTGGATAACTCCTGACCTGAAGCATTTACTTCGAATTGAAGACGATGTGTTGGCATCGCTGTTGAATTTCAGGCAAACTCGAGAAGAGGATACCGAAGCAGGCGGACTTCTGCTGGGATCACGCCGGGGGCCCCACTTTCAGATTACTCACATAACACTTCCAACCACCTCTGATCTCCGAACTAGGTATAGTTTTGAACGGAACGAATTCCATCATTCCCTTTTTGCCTCCAAGCTCTGGAGAGAAACAGAAGGACAAGTGCGCTATTTAGGTGAGTGGCACACACACCCCGAAGACCACCCCATTCCGTCCTGTCTGGATATCAGTGAGTGGATAAAACTGGCCAAAACTCGCGCAGACAAAGAACCGATGGCCGCGATTATTGTCGGAAGGAAATCCCTCATAACTGAACTTGTGTTTGCCAATTCTCAACGAATACGACTTCTCGTCCCCAAATAGCTTAAACAACTTCACCATCTAAAACGATGGCGTCATAAATCATAGTGTATTGCCTCAATCACATCCTTGAGGGTTCCGATCTCTAGCCCATCGGGGTTATAGGTACCGAAAGTAATGCCTGCCTTCTCATGCCCGACGACCTGCGCCACTTCCGTTTGTGGAAGCCGTGCACGTTCCAATACCTGAATGACACTGCGCCGAAATGAATGGAAATCCACCCTATCCCGATTATTGTCCGGGTTAAGGTGCGTCACACCAAGTTTGCGGCGATAGTTCGTGAAGGTCTTTGAAAGGTACCAAGAGCGTTTCTGATCCGGTCCACCGGGCTTAAGAGCAGGAAACAGCCAATTCCCCTCCTGACTCCTCGTATAGTCGATAAAGCCCAATTCGATCAGGCGACTATGGATGGGTACAAGTCGATCACCTGCCTCGGTCTTAGCATTGGAGATGTCAAAGCACCAAATACCGTCCTTTTGCTTGATATCGGCAATGGTCCGGTTACAGATTTCATTGAGCCGCATTCCGCTATACGCCGCAATCCAGCAGACCCATCCCAAAGTAGTTTCATAGCTTGGTTTCTCAGGACTTACTTCAGGCTTTTCTCTAAGCAACAACTTCAGTTCGTCAGAGGCAAATGGCAGCTTACCAATCTTGCGCCTCTCGCCCTCACGTCTTTGTTGCCCCTCCCAAGGGTTTTCGCCCCTGAACTCGCCGACACGCTTGGCCCACTTCCAGACAAGCCCCAAGGCCATCGAAAAGCGGTTGATTGTGCGGTTGCTTAGACCAATCTCATGATTACCATACAGCTCCATGATCTCGCTGAAGGTACGCTCTTTAGTCTTAGAGCTACGTCCCCAATGCGGATCAAGGCTGCTAACAAGGGTAAGGAATTTGGAAGCCTTTGCCCGATCAATATCATCCAGCTCCGGGCTACCAGCCCACTGATCGAACAGACGGAATACTGCCTCGTATTGACCTTGTGTTTGCGCGGTAATCCTAGCTGCACTGTCACGTTGTATTTCTTTAAGATACCGTGCAGCTACATCCTTGAAAGAAGCCCATTTGGTTTTGATCTTCGCAGCGGTTACCGGCCTCAAGGTCAACGGGTCAATTGCGGAACGACCGAAGATCAACGGGCGCTCAAAGATTTTACCGTTCAGTGCCGCAATCCGCCCATTGGCAGCTTTAATACGTGCGAAAGAAAGGGCGTATTCAAGATCACTGAGCCGCCTCGTTTCAATTCTATCTATTTCATAACTCATGAGAACATCACAGGCATCCTCATCCTGTTGATACTCATCCATTTCTCGAAGTGTACGGTCAAATTCTTCGTTGGCTCGTTCTTCGATCTCGGCAGGGGTCAGCTCACGATGACCACGCACCACATCAAATCGGGCTTTATATTCATTGACTAACGCCCACCGCGCACTCTGAGCCTTGGTTAGATCACGTGTTCCCAGCGACTTAACGACCTCTGATTTTTCATCAAAAGCATGGCGCACATCAGCCGGGATTTTCATGGCAAAATACCATGTCTGACGGCGCTTCTTCAGGTAGGTTGTATCTGCCATTTTGGGTCCCGGTAGTACACGTTGGTAGTACACGCTTCTAGTGCACGGGGCCTTTTAAAGTCAACAAAATCAACATACTCAATGGATTGAAGTCTATTCGACTTAGGCTCCTACCGCCCCAGCCAAGACAAACCGCTTTGAGGTTTTTCCTCAAAGCGGTTTTCTTTTTTCGGTCCCGCGATGTGCTGATAAATATATTTTATCACGTCCTCCTTTTAGAAATACGCGTGACACCCCTATATCCACACTGTAGCGTTTCCAGATGCTTGGCAGGTCATTCGGCTGTTTTCAGGCTTTGATCGCGCCATTTGGGTGACCTTGGGGGAAATAGTATGTCGACGGGGGAACCTGAAAATCATGACGGGGCGCAACCATTGCTGCGCCCACGTGATATTGTCGTCCCCTTTCGCAAGCG
>JBLXCH010000084.1:0-14159 GCA_048265065.1 Motiliproteus sp.
CAACCGGGGACGTAGAAGTGCAAACGGTCCAGAAACGCCGAGTCGTAAAACTTCTCAGGCAGGGCATCGAACAGGTTAGAGTGTTTGAGCATGTAAGGAAGGCTATGCTCGGTGTTGCCCACAAACGCCATTGACGCATCAGCGCCCAATGTCTCGATACCACGAGAGAACGACTTGTTTGCCATGTAGTTCTTCATGATATCGACTAGGGCCTTATCTACCCTCTTCTGCTTACCTGCAAACTCATCGAACGCCACCGTATCCCAGTATCCAACGAGACCAATTTTTCCGTTTGAGTTGTTTACAAACAGCTTGGGCACCGTCACTTCGCCACCTGATATCAGGATGCCGTGAGGTGAGAATTCGGAGTAGATATGTGACTTACCCGTGCCCTTGGGGCCCAGCTCAATCAGGTTGTAGTTACGCTCACAGAACGGGATGAGTCGAACCAACTGTGTCAGCTTGCTGCGCTCCCCGAAGTATTCAGGGTTAAAGCCGATACTCTGGACAAGAACATCGATCCACTCGTCCAAGGTAAATTGGCTGCGCGCTTCCAGATATTCTTCGTAATTGAAGCGGGACATCTGGATCGGCTTGAGTGATCCTAAAATCCAGGGTACGGAGTCTTTATCTTCGGAATGTTCATACTCGATGTCGGCAATCACCCAAACACCGCCGACGAGCAGTTTCGGGTGCTGCTTGACGGCGCTTGAATCAATGAGAACCTTCTTGATCCCCAGATTCGCAAACTCGGTCTCGTAACAGTCCTTCTTGTCGTTGAGAGCGACTGTCACCTTATCGATGACCTTGTGACGCCCTTTTTCACGAATCGTCGACCTGATCAGCCCGGCCTCGTTACGGTGCACGTAGTGCTTGGCCAGGATCTCTTTCACGGTCTGAATGCCACTTTGGATGCTGTCTTCGTCATTGGTGGCGCAATACTGGCCTAACAGGTACTCCAGCACGTAGGACGGTACGATCGCGTTCCCCTTCACGGTTTTCACCAGGTCCTTGCGTACGACAAGGCCGGGGAATACATCGCATATTTTCGTGTTCAGATCCGTCATCGCTCTACCCTGTTTATCCTTCACACTCGTTCAGCTTAAAAATCAAAGTCGCTGGTGAACGAGCGACGCATGGTGTACTTCAACTGTTTGTATTCGGTGTACTGGTTCGTGCCGGCAACCGGCTCTTCGAGCTTCAGGCTGACTTCCTGGTTATTGGCACTATCGGCATCCTGCGTCAAAACGAAACGCAGCTTCAGCTCGCGCTCGCGGGCGTTGTCGGCGGTCAGATCCATAGTGACGTTGTGCATGTCCGAAATGAGCTGCCCATTAGAGGTGTAAATACCACAGCGTAACTCACGCGGTTTCAGCTTATCGCTCACGGGCTCAGTTTGGTACAGCGTCACTGACAGCTGCCCTGCCGTAATCACATTCACTCCGCCGCGCAGAAGATCGACTTCGACCGTCGCAATATCATCCTGACGCTTCTTATTGACCGAGATTACCGGAACGATGACCTCCTGCAAGGATGCGCCCCCGTGCACGAAGCGGCTACCCGAACCACTCAGTCTCAGGCGTTGAATCCCTTTCGGGATGGCGGCATGGACATCACCGCTGAGCCCTAACTGAGCAGCGCTAAAGACCTTGACTGAATCCGGTGCGGATAGCTGCTTTCCGAGCAGGAAGCGGCGGTCCTTGTAGTGCACAGCACCCTGCACATCCGCCTTCAGGAAATCGCTCTCCTCCAATGGGCGGTTCTGGTAGATAAAGCCGTGGTCTGCCGTAATCAGGACATTGGAGGCGTTGTATGCGGCGAGCTTTTTAACCAGGGTCATCAGGTCATCGAAGGTGCGTTCTGTGGCGTCGAACGCTTCACCTTCGGACTGCATCTTGTCCCCCGCATGGTCGATACGGTTGTGGTAGATGTAGATGACGTCGTGGTTCCTGAACAGTTCGCGCCCTTCTGCCTGCGTCATCTCCAGGATAGATTTGGCTTTCTGAGCACACGCCGATTCACCCAACACCGCTTTGATCAGTTTGTCGCGGTTGGCGGTACCTTGAGTGGAGACAGCATCAATCGATACGGAGCTATCGGTCGCTGAAATCGAGAATTCGCCGCCTTTACGCGGTAGCAGAGACGCCATGCCGAGCTGAGTGTAACTGGGTAATGCCGAGAGCATATGCTTGAGTGACGCCTGGTAGCGCTTCTCACGGTTAATGCGCCCTATCATCTCGTCCGCGGCTTCGTAGCGGAACGCATCGGAGATGATGACGCAGACCTTATTACCCCGGTTGGTATAGGGCTTAACCCAGTGGCTGTAGAACTGGCGCTGGGGAATAACATCAGGCACCGACCAGTTTTCCATCGCATCAACCTGGCCTTGCCACTGTGTTGCCAGTGGCCCCAGGAAGCGATTGATGTAGAGGTTTTCGATCGTTTCATTCAGGCTGTTTAACAACGTTCTTGCCGGAGGTGATGTATTCAGCGCATGGATGAACTGGCGGTAAAGCTGGTCGATCTTGAACCAATGGCTCACGTATCCATGCACGGCGTCTGAGCTGCTGCTCATGTTGAGCTGTACCGTATCCAGCCGGGTCAAGAACTGGCTGGCGACCTCGATCGCGGTATAGAGGGTCTTAAAATCAGCGTACCAATGACTCTGACGTCGCTCACGGCAATACTTGGTGATCTCGCCCTCAGACAGGGTGCGTTGCTCCACCGCCTTGACCAGATCAACAATGACCTTTTGATCGATCAGTCGGTAGTAATCCATCTCGATCACATCGCGGAGATCCCGGCTATTCAGATCGCTCTCGATATCGAGCAGATTGGCGTACTCTTCAGAAAGTGTTTCGAACACCTGTTCGTGTTTACGGCTGTCTTTCCAGCGCTTAAACAGAACCAAGGCATCATTGCTGAGTGAGGCTTTATCCTGTGGTTTGGGCTTCGCAATCGATAGTGCATAGCAGGATTTAAAGAGCTCAATCGACAAATCCTTAACGGACGGCTTATCAGAGGCGTATCCGTAATGGCGTTCGACCTGCTCCCAGAGCACAGAGGTCAGGTTACAGCGATCCATAAGCGCATAACGTGGCTGATTCTCTTCGATCAGCTCATCGAAGAGGCTCTCGCAGGTCACATCCAGGCGAACATCAGTCAACTGGTGGAGATCCGCACACACCGCCAGCATCTTCAGACGCACCTGGTGTTTGAGATCATCCGGCTTCAACAGTGCGAGCAAACGCTGTTTGCGTAGCTCCGCCTGTTTCGGTGCCCGACCACCATCGAAAAACGCTTCGTGGTCCGTTACGACCTCTGCATATTCAGGAGGCAGGTTCATTTCACTGAGCCAGATAGCCGACTGGTCGGTTCTGAACACCGCACTGCTCAGTTGTACGTCCAACAGCCAGTTGTTGATGTAATCCGGCTCTTTCCCCTCGCAATAGAGCAGGAATGACTGTTTCGGCGACTCCCGCAGTATCCGGTGCTTAAGGGTAAACTCGTTCGCGTTGATCTCGGCCTTCTCAATACCCTTCATGTCGAGGCTGTCGAAGGTGTCGCGAAACTCCTTTTTGTCGTCGTACCAGAAGACGATACGCTGGCGCTCAAACAGGCGAGCCAATGCTTGTTGAATGCGATTCTGAGTCATCGTCCCTGCCTTAGCTCAAGCCGGTTATCGTCTTCAGCGCCGAGCCAAAGAGCGGGTAATTGCGCTTTACGCCATCATCGAGATCAATTTCAATGTTCTGCCCAGCTAATGGGTACAGCACATCACGCTCATAGCCATTGACCTCATCGATCGCCTTGTCGAGCTTATCGATCATTTTAAGGGCCTGAGTCTTCTCTTTCTGGCTGGAGCTGGCACTGATCGAAATCTGTTCATAGCTGTCCTTGCGTGCCTCCAGCTTGGTTCTGAACTCTCGCAGGTACTCGTTGAGTACAACGCTCACCGTATCCGGGCGATAGCGATGCATGTAGATCAACGCATTGAACGTGCCTTTCGGACTCGAGAACAACCAGTAGATCGGACGTTTCTTGTAGCGTTTCACATGGTCGTTGCAGAAGTCTTTGGTGAAGTATTTCTGAACGCTCTTGCCCAGTGCATTTTCGATAAAGGCCAAGTTCTCAGAGTAGTGCTCATCCCCAAAGGTCACACGCAGGAACTGCTTAAAGCGCTCTGTGATATCGTCCTCGAACCAGTCGCCTTCAAAGTCGATCATCGGGATGACGTTATCATCGTCCGGCATGAAAGATGGGGACGGCACGCGACTCAGATAATCCTCCAGTCGTTCGCCCTGGTTGGCGAGGATCAGACCCGGCTCATCGAGGCTGTAACGCCCGAACATGCAGCCCACAGCATAGCTTAGGAACTCGGCCATAGTATCTGACCTCAGCCGGGTTTTGCGGTCTTCATCGGAGCTCTTAACACCGTAGCGATAGGCTGGGTTGCAGGTAAGGGTGATCTCCTCGATCGGCACCTCAGGAGTCAGTTCGTCTTGCAGGCCGTAGGCATCGCTGAAGATGCTGTTGTTTTCTTCCTCGAGCTGCTGCATTTCGTCTGTCATACCCTGCCAGTGGGTGTGGAGGCGCGCATAGCTGTCCTCCAGTTTCTCGCCATGATAGTTGGGCGAGAGCAGCGGCAGCGTGGTGAAATCCCAGGAGGTTTCGTAGGCGTCCCAGTCGGATTTTGCGATATTAACCAGTTCGTCGATCAAATGTGATACTGATACTCCTTCGTAGTCGTCAAACACAGGTAGAAGCTTCATGCTACCGGGGCCAAAATCCTTTGCCGCAACGACGCGCAACAATGGTGGAACAACCTTTGAGTGGAGAAACCCCAACGAAAAGTCTAGCGCCTGGGGACTATCGCCGAAGAACATCGAATTTTTTTGATCAAATATATGGCCATGAGCTACTTTGCGCACAGATAACCTGCTCGCGATCGTGTTATATGCCAAGCCACTGCGAAAATAATACTGCTCGTTTCTGACTGTTGCACTCTTGTGAGCTTTGATGGCTGCACCATCAAATGACCAATCTAGAATATAGTCATGATTACCATACCATTTTCGAAAATCACTGCCTTTAACGTATGGAACCCACTTTCCTATCCAGTGTGATTTACTTTCAGGCTGGACATTAAAGTCGATTGCATCGTGACTAACTTCGCTCCAGCTTCGGATAAAACGCGGGTTGTCGCCGGTTTGAAGCCCGGTAAACGCCTCGGCAAACTCTTTTAATGGTGTACCTTCACTATATGCTTGTCGCGTATGCTCAGATACGAAATACGCCACAACATTTCTGGGTAAACTTGTGAAGTCTGATGTGCGCGCAAGAAACTTGCCGTGTCCTTCGCAAAGCATCGAAGCTTTCTCGCTCGAATTATGTCCCTCAGTCAGATCAAAAAATTGAGCTGCTCTATCAGGATCGCCTTGTCGTTGAGATACAAAGCTTGCAACTTGCACCACTTCACCTTTGATCTCGTCAAAGGCGCGAGGTCCGAGGTGCGCCAGTTGCTGAAAGGGGCAGAGGGAGAGTAGACGTATGCGCATTTCGGTATAGTCGTCGCCAAAAAGCCAGCTGTCCATCGCAATCATGGCGAACAGACCTTTTGTGCAACAGAGCCTGCTGAGGCGATCAATAAAGGCCGCATAAAGATCCGAGAAACAAGCTGGATACTTGCGGACTAAGAAAGACTGAAGCTGGGTGTTAAGATCGCCTTTCTTCTTATACGGCGGATTGGCAACCACCACATGGTATTCAGGCGATAGGTACTCCGCCATTCGAAGCACTTTAACTAAACGCCCGTGTGCGTCCTTTAGAAGGAGATCTCCTGAGAAATCCTTCGCCTCGACCAACCTCGCGGTTTCAGCCGGATCTTTGAGTTTGGGAACAATCAGAGAACCAAAATTCTTCGCCTGTTCAAATTGGGTAAGCGTCTCACGCAAGTCTGCGGTATAGAGGTCCTTACCCACGATGGCCATCACATCATCCATCTCGGATTCGGAGAAACTGACGTTTTCCAAAACGCAGATGTCGGGCTTTGCATCCATCTTTAAAAAACGACGACGCCCTAGTTTTGCTGCCGCCTTCATCTCCAATGCAAATGCAGCCAAGGCACCAGCACGGTCGTCAATCTCAACCCCGGTCAGGTTGTGCGTCAGGATCAGCCCGGGGATCTCAGCCGCGTCATAGCCCTCTTCTTCATAGATGGCATAGAGTAGATCGAAGGCATAGGTCAGCATGTGACCAGAACCCGCTGCGGGATCGCAGATGCGGATCTCTTCAGGGCTGGTGATCTTAAGAAAGTCAGTCTCAGGCTCTTCCGGTGCGATGTAATACTCCATCTGCTCCGTGAGCTTGGAGTTGGGCCGATTGAGCATCCAGAGCCGCCCGAGCGAGTTTTCCACCAGGTAACGGACAATCCAGTGCGGGGTGAAGAGCTGTGTCGCCGCTGGGATGTTCTCGGCGGTGATCTTCTGGTTCTGCTTAAGGCCCGCGAAGACCTGGTCCTTTTTCTCAGAGATATAGAACTGGTAGAGCCAACCAATGATCTCGACGTCCTGACAAGACTCCGGTGTCATTACCTGGCGCATGTTTGCCAGGATGGAGTTCTCCGAGAGCAGATCGTCCGGCATTAGCAACTCAGTGAAGTCCTGGATGCGCTCGAACATATAGGGCATCCGGTCGTACAGGGCGTTGCAGGAGCCGACAATCAGCAATCGGTAGGCTTCGGTTTGGGCATCGGGGCTGCTGATTGAGCCATTAAGGAGGCCTCGAATCTGATCGGCCATGCGTGTATTAATCTGGGTGTCGTCGATGACGCCCGATTTGGCCTCGGCCAATATCTCGGGCTGAACCTGCCCTTCCGCTGGCGACACGACACCGACACGGTTGTAGCCGTTCACATCCATAAATCGCAGGGCACAGAAACGGTTGAACCAGGTGTAGGCCACCTGATCGATCAGTGCCGCCTTCCCTTGCGCCGAAATCGCCTTTTCAAGCTCATTCACCACAGCAGGGTATTCACGCCGTGCGCTGCTCTCCGGTTTGAGCACAAAGGCGAGTTTACTGCCGACCTGTTCCAGCAGGTCTTTGCGCGCGGCCTGGGCAAATTTCTTTAACTTTGACGTATCCATTAGACGCGCACCTTCTTACCCTGGTTCACGGTTGCAAGCAGTGTAGTCCTGTAGCTTTCCAGATAGGCTTCCACATCCGCCTCGGATTCCAATAGCGGTTTTGGAAAGGTCACCTGTAGGTCTTTAGCGCCCACGATCTCGACTTTAGGTTTGGGCGGATAGGGTTTTGCTGGAGCTTCCCGGGTTCCACCGGCATTTGGGGCGCTGGGGCGTTCCGCTGGGGGCTCTTTCTCTTTCTGTTCAGGCTCAGGCTCAGGCGCATTCCAGTCCAGGATTTGCTGAAGCAATGCACCATACAGCTGACTCTCGAAGTTGTTCGCCGTGTCGCGGACCATCGCGATCAGCGTCTGTTCGTTAACCTGTTGCTTAACGGCCTCAAACTGCGTTTGCAGCTGAGCTTTTTGCTCATCGCTAAGAGCGGTGTAACCCTCATAGTGAGTCAGCTTACTTTCAAGGTTTACGATTTTGGCGATCGCAGCGGTTTTCTCGCTATCGATCGCCGCATCCAGCTTGGATTGCAGCGACTGCATATTGGCCACGAGGGCCTGTATCGCATTGCCCTTGTAGATATTGGGATCAACAAGGGCCCCCTTGATCGCATCCAGCTCATCAGCCTGGACATAGCTCAGGTTGGCCTTGTGGTCCACCAGTAGGCGGTTGGCTTGGTCCAATTGCGTTTTATTGGAGCCCTTCATGAAAGAAAGGATTGGATCGGTGACACTATCCTTGTAGTCATCCAGCCACTTATCTTCATCACGGGGCAGTTCGGCCACGAACCACTGATAGGGCTTGGACTCCAGATCAGAAAGGTCAGCAATGATGTCTGACAGTGATCGCAGGAACGGATAACGGTCGGCCTGAAGGTGCAACCGCTCGAGCTCGGTTTTCTGGGTAGCGAAAGCCTCTTGGGTCTCTTTCGCCAACGCCTTGGCCTCAGTTGCATGTGCAACCTTGTCGAAGTAATCGTTGAAGAACTCTTTCAGCTTTTTGGTCTGTCCAGGTGTGAATTCCACCTGTGGATCAAGAATCAGGTTGCCATGGGTGTTCGAGTTTTTGAGCGCGCGGGCCAGTTGAGAGTCGTCCAGCAGATTGGTGGATTCACGAACCTCTATCTTGCCGCGTGCACATAGGTGCGCCAGTGTGCAAAGCACGGCCGCGTATGACCATCCATAAGGTTTGCGTTCAAACTTTTCGAGCAGCAGTTTGACCGTGGTACGAATACCGCCGCGATGGTTGCTCTGGATATGGGAAAACATCTCTTGCTGCGCTTCGGGCAAGCTGGCTTCATCACCGAATAATCCCTGCTCGCCTTGCGTCAGGATAGTCGCAATCTCGCTCTCCTGGTATTGCTTTCCGCGGAGCATCTTGAGATTGGGGTACGTCTGCTTGGCCAGTTCGATAAAGGCCTTTTGGACCTTGCTCTGGCCATCTTCGCCGCCCAACTCGATCTCTTGTCCACGTACAAAGTAGATCGCCTGCCCCATCAGTTTTGAAACCAGCGTTTTTAACTGGCTGTAACGTTCCCCATTCTGGGCTGCCTTCTCTGCCAGAATGCGTTTAACCGAGTCCTGCTGGGTAGCGCGGGTTTCATGGGAGATGTATTTCTCGGTCTTTTTGTAGAGCAGCAGGTCCCGCATCAGACGCTCACTGTCCGGCATGACAACGCGTAGTTCATCGTTGTAGACCGTATCGGTCTTGTGCTTTTCAAAAGCATCGCGGTAGTCATGGAACGAGGTGATCACATTGATCGCCAGCTCATGTTCACGGCCGATCTGGTTGTCGTCCAGCTTGCGGGTGAACTGGTAGTCCTGGCCGCTTTCATCCCAACGGATCTTGCGGTTCTTGATGACGCCATCAAACACCAGTTTTTCAAGCTCCGTCTCTACAGCTTGGGTATCAACATCGGTGTTTTTGATCTCGGCCTCAATGTCTTGCTCTTCATCGGTGAGGTACTCATAGAGATCCCCATTACGCTGAATCAGCGTCTCGTTCTCCAACAGTGCCAGGGCTTCCTCGACATTCGCCTTCAACGCTGTGATTGAGGTGCCGAAGTTGTCCTGCATCAGCACGCAGATATTGCGCACCGTGGGTTTGAACTCTTTGACGTATTTCACCAGGAACAGGGCCTTGAGCACGCGCAAAGCAAACTCGTTCGTCAGCGTATTCTCGGCGCGGAGGATTGATGATTGGATCGCGCCTTTAAGTGCGGTGCGGATACCCTCGAACATCAGCTCAAAGGTGGCCAGGTCACCGAGTTGGTGCCCCTTAATACCGATAGCAACCTGCTGGAATACACCCAGCATGGAGCGCTCACCCACTGAGCTGTGCTTACCTTCAAAGGCGCTGTGTCGAGAGAGGCTCTGAATCGCAGACTGGAACAGATTGAACTGATACGGAATGAACGGATAGCTCTTGATGAAGTGCTCGCGATCCTTGAAGTTCGGGTAAGTCGCAGACCCATCGGCAAAATCGAACAGTGTTTTAAAGTTGTTCTCCTGCTGATGGTACAGGTCGGAGAGATGGTTGATGTGCTCCTGACGCTTGGCCAGCAGGCGCATCTGGATCACTTCAGCCACATCCTGGCTGCTCAGCTTCATGCGGTTTTTAAAGCGAGCCTGAATCTTTGAGAAGTCATTGGACTGTTGAGCGTCCTCGCCCAGAACAGCTGACATATCCTCCTGAGCGGTCACGACAACCCATGAGCGCCCTTTACACTTGGTTGCCAGAGACTCTGCCACCGTTTGCAGGTTGGTCATCAGTTTGACGTGATCGGCAATGTACTGGCCGACTTCATCGACGAAGAAGTTCAGGCGGAAGTTGTCACCTTTGGGTTCCACGTAGGCATTGACCTGCTCGGCAAAATCTTCGATGGACAGGCGGTAGTCATCACGGTACTTATCCAAAATATCGGTGACGGTGGTACCGGTGACCCGGGTGTAGGCTTTATCGATATGCTGCGCCATTCGCTTGGCGCGACGGCGGCCTGCTTCCCAATCCTGGCCTGCCAAATCGGCAAAAGCGGCTTTGAATGCGTCAAACTGCCCGTCTACATCCAGCTCGCGTTCAAACTGTGCGATATAGGGGTGCTTGCCGTAGTAGCCGCAGTGTTCATCAAACACCTTCACAAAGACCGCAATCAGTGCATCCAGCTCATCTTTTGAGATGACATCGGCCTTTTGGTCGATATTGAACAGGATGCTTTCTGAGGGGATAGCGACCGCGCGCTTCAGATCCTCGGCCTGCATACCGCCTTCATTGAAGGGAGGCTTGTCCAGGAAAAGGTCCAGCGGGTAATAGGTGTCTTCGATCGGCTTGTTTTGAAGCAGTAGCGCCAGCATCTTCAGCAGGTGGGACTTACCCGAACCGAAGAAGCCCGAGACCCAAACACCGTTCGCGCCCTGGTAGTTCAGGTAGGCATCCAAAAATTCATCGAGACGCTTGGCGACTTCCTTGGTGATCACATACTCATCGAGCTCTACATACAAACTCACATCGTCATCGGCCTTGATGACACCCTCGATGGCGCGATCAACGGGTTTGTTAAAAAGCTGTTCCAATAGCATAAGAGTTCCTATAGATCTGATCAGTTCGCTCGATCGAGTATGTTGAACGCGCGGTAGTATTTGTCGTCGGTGAGCTTATCGAACAGGCGCAGCGATGCACCACTCGCAAGAGAGTGCTGATACTTGCCCGGAAAGAACATCAACGTGGGCTGCTTTTTGGCGACTCGCTGTAAGTTGTTCAGGATGTTGTGAGAGCGGATGTACGGAAAGACCTCGCCCACACCGGTGATGAAAATGACCTCGTAGCTGGCCGCTTGCATCTTCTTGACGATGGCAGGGATCAACACGGACTCGGTGTCCAGGACCCCCTGTAGCTCCTCTTTGAGCTCGTCACGGGAGAGCGTTGCCTCGTTCTCCAGCAGCCACTCCCAGTCACCTTCCTCTTTGAGGATCTCAATCACCAGGTCGTACAGATTGATGTCCAACACTCCCACGCCCTTGTCGGCCAGCTCGTTCTTAAGCTGCTTGACCGCCTGCATCATGTCGGAACTGATGTCAGGTTCAAACGGGCAAATATGGAACGGGACTTCGTTATTGAGGCCTTCGTTGTTGCGAAAGCGTTGACTGGCGATCACGTTCAACAGGTGAACCTGACTCTCAGCCAGGTTCTTTGCAGACACCGTATTCAGTCGCGACGGGGTGGATGACACCTGGCTCATAAACGTACGGCTCCGGGTATAAAGGCAAGATCAGACTCCGGCGAGCAGTTTTGTACCGCTGCCGAGAGCATCTGGGGAATCAGTTGGTTGGCCTCATTGAGCAGCTCACACTGACGCATCATCTGAAACAGCATCTGACGCGAGTTAGAGCGTGTTTTGTCGGACACCTGTTCCAGCTCCGGATGCCACTCGGCCTTGGCGTTAAAGAAATAACCATAATCGTCGTAGGTGATCTCATACCGCCCTGAAGCACTGGCGGACGCCAGGACTTCAACCGAAAATTCACCGATGAATGGATACTGCTTACAGATTGCGATCCAGACCAGCTGCCTGACGTCTTGGGCGTGATCCTCTGCGATCACTTCAATCTGCTCCTCAGAGAGCAGTCTGAGGCGCTTGTGGATCTCGTTGTAAATGATACTGCTGGTGCGGCTGGCCCGCGTCTGGAGAACGTTGTCTTCGAGCACGCTCTGCTTCACGCGAGACCAGTCCTTCAGATCGTTGAATAGTTGCGCGATAAGAACGGTTTCCGTGAGCAATGCAGTACGCGCAAACCCTATTCTGTATGTTGTCACTTAAGCTCCCGCCCGATCATAGAGATCCGTACTGTTGACCCATTGCCAGTCAGGTTGGCCAAACCTTGTTGATTCTAAAGTAAAAAAGCTCTCGACCCAACGAACTACGAGAAGCCAGGCCGATTTAGGGGTCTGTAGCTGCGGCGTTCAGGCCTAATCCGTTCATCCATCCTGCCTGTGCATCATTTTTAGGTATCTCTTGATCTACGCATCCTTGCGATCGATGGCAGTATGTGTTCAAAACCAAGCCTCACCTGTTGCCACGACAGGCCGCTGGTCCTGTGTGCTGGCCATTGCGAGAGTATGTCCTCTGGGATGGAGTGTATCAGTGCTCGACAAGTCCTGTTCGGTTCCTATGTTCAGGAAGTCCGGCATTGCTTGGTAACCGGGGTGCCATGCCTGAAGCCCTGGGGAAACGGATATCATGCATTGCAGAATCTGGGCATCAAACCAGTCCATATCCCCAAAGAACTATCGGGGGCCTCGCCTGTTGCGGATAGACCGGTACGCATGCCTTCGATATCAGCGGTCTTTTTCGTCCCTGATAAAACCAACTCGAAGCACAGCCCCAGTTAGCGTACCTGGTGGGCGTTTTGATCGCACCGGATGGGGTGCATGCCTTACCGCCTTTTTGACCTTCCGGACACCCCTGAAAGCACGGGTTAGGATGTTTTCTCACATCGAGCATTGAACACGGACTGCGCCACCCGCGCTGCTTCTGCCCGTCTTTCGGCTGATAATGCGGGCAGCATTACCCCTACAAAGATGATTTCTGCCGGGCCATAATCTTCCTCGTTATCGGCCCGTCTTTGGGTCAGGTTATGACCATAAAGCTCGGCCAGGTAGACCCATTTATGCGCATCGAAACGTGAGGCCTCATCGGTGCGCTCCGATGCCTCTTGCGCCAGATCGTAAAGACAGTCGAAGTCACCCCCTTCGGCAGCGATTTCAAACCACTTATATTCACCGTAAAATCTGGCAAGCATCGCTTGGGCGTCTACCTGCCCAGCTTCCGCTGCCTGACGGTACCAGTCCAGCACATTCTCACCGCCCTGCTCCGCTATTTCGAAGGCGGCATCGGCATATCCTAGATTGGCAGCCTGCTTCATGAGCGCCAGATAGCGCCCATACTGCGCGACGGCGGCAGCATAGTCTTCGGCAAAGTCACGCTGTGCACCCATCAATACCTGCCCGGCTTGCTGTGCCCGGAACCAGTATCCCTTACTCTCGGTCGGTGGCTCGTCAAGCCGATACAAGCAGGCCAGCGCATAGACTGCCCCCGGATTTTGCTTTTGCGCCAGTGTTTCGAGCGTTTTACGATTTTCTTCACTGAGGTCGTCAATGTCCCAGTATGTCTCCGCGATATCAGCATGCTCGATGAATGTCAGCTTCTGGTCACGGAACAAACCAGCCAGACCATCGGCGATCTGCTTGGCCCGCGTAGGTGCATAGCCTAACTGCCGAGCCCGCTGTAGGCTCTCCTCTCGCGCTTCGTCGAGAACATCTTTAGGTGCCTCTATGCCACAAGCGGAATTCTGTTCTCGAAATACGCATCCATCGGCATCCATTGCGGCCTGACTGGCAAAGCCAAAGTGCGCGGCAATCAGTTCATGGGCATGGGACCGCTTGAGCTCTATAGCCTGCTCGGCACAGTGCTGCTGGAGGGAAAAAGCAAGTTGTTTGCGAATCATCTAAACGCTCCTGACACGGCGAACTGCATTCAGGGACTCGGCGTTATGGATGTGCGTTTAAGCTACCGGGTCCGCAGTTCGGATCGGGATCGTTTACGTTCAGTGATGTGGGTAATCGCCTTTTTCGACTCGCACACAAGTCCGGTGGGCACCTGAGGCTAAACTACAACTCAGCTACAGGACTGTCAATCCTCGACCCCAGCAGCACCCAAACAAACGGCATTTAACCGGCTGAACACACATCGCAGCTGGAGAAACTGACCGTGAACCATAGTGCTGGCGGCATGGTTTGAGGTCCGTTGCTGCCTCAATACCAGTGCCCTACCGTGATCAGCGCTCCATCGTAGCCTTCGATGGCATACATATCATTAATCGTCTTGCATGAGGTTTATGAATTAATCGGCATGAACGCCAGCGATTCCTGAGCAATCCGTTTATGACGACCCATCAGGTCATCCATCGCCTGTTGAATCCGTTCCGGGATCCACGGCGAGTGGTGATCAAAATCACGGTTCCAGACAGCTTG
>JBLXCH010000085.1:0-14114 GCA_048265065.1 Motiliproteus sp.
AAATCTCCCTTCAGCAGCTTAGTTCAGGTTGGTTAGAACCAGTCTTCTGGGATGATAATGATATCGCCGGGTAGAATATCCGCATTGGCACTAATATCGCCGTCTTTGATCAGGTCATCAATTCTTATGCTGTACTTAAGTTGCTGCCCGTCAACCACACGTATGACGCTAGCATTGTTGCCATCTGCAAATTCAGTTAATCCACCGACCGTGATAATGACATCCAATAAACTCATGTCTTGGCGGTAGGGGATAGCTTGCGGTGAGCTTGCTTCACCAACTATGCGAACTTGCTCAGAGTAAGGGCCTGCAAAACCATCAACCATTACTGTGACAATAGGCTCTCGGATATATTGTCCTAACGCTTCTTCTACTTTACGAGCAACATCGGTAGGAGTTAAGCCAGCTACATCTAAGTCTTCAACAAGAGGAGTGGTGACTTTTCCGTCAGGGCGTACTGTTACTGTTTCCGAAACTTCTGGGTTCTGCCATACGAATATTTCTAAACTGTCGCCTGGGCCTACTAAATATTCATAAGCAGCGGGGTCAGTAGTTACCGGTTGTTTTTGAGCTTTTGTGGGCAGAGGTTCGTATGAGTTTGATGCGCATCCTGCCAAGGTGATGATCAATGATAAGCCTAGTCCGGCTTTGATGTTCGATTTCATCTTTGTTCTTCTCCTGCCTTTTGGCGACCTTAGATGGGCTCTATTAAGCATAAAAGTTGTTGAAAACTCAATTCGATAAGCGTTTATTTTCTCTGAATTTTGTTTCAGGTCATGTTTAAACGTAAGCGAGTACAATATTCTGTTAGGATAACAAACAATATTAATGTTTTTTAACGTTATCGACGAGAAAGAATATTCTAAAGTGATAAAAGCAGATTACATAGAAGGCAGTGTAAAAGTCCAAGTTGCATTTGGACTATTGTTGGTGATTTTCGCGGTTATTTTTATTTTTGTTTTGTCGACTGTTCGTGATGCGTTAGTCACCATCGAAACGCTAAATTCTGAAAACCCTTATCTTGCCGCGAAAATGGCGGGAAGGCTGTTACTATGGATGGTTTTGTCTAGCGGCGTTATTGCGGCTGTTATTGGCGTTTATTTATTATCATTAGCGCGAAAGATACGTGTTGAAGGTGCTTATCCTCCTTTAGGGTACCCTGTGGCGATTCGAACCAAAGTCCGCCGTGGGGTTGAGTGTCATGTAATCAAAAATATGTTTTCTGGGTTGGGGTGGCTGTTGCTGGCCCACCCCGTTGCCGGCCTGCTTGTTTGGTATTGGGTTACAGGCGGCTACCTGTAAGTTACATGACGCGCATGCCAGGTTTCGCGCCGGCATGAGGTTCTAATAACCAAATGTCTTCACCACCGGGCCCAGCAGCGAGAACCATTCCTTCAGATAGGCCGAATTTCATTTTCCTCGGTGCTAGATTGGCTACAACGATGGTGAGTTTATTTTCTAACTGATCAGGGCTGTAAGCAGACTTGATACCTGAGAACACCTGACGTGCATGGTCTCCGAGATCCAATTCTAAACGTAAAAGTTTTTTAGCGCCCTCAACGTGTTCTGCTTTTTTGATTAGAGCTACACGAAGGTCAACTTTCGCGAAGTCGTCAAAGGTGATTTCGGCAGCCAGTGGTTCAATGTCGTCATCTTTGGTGTTATTGCTGCTACTGTTTTGAGCTGTTCCTGCGCTGGTGGTTATAGCCTCTTTTGAGTCTGCAACCATCGCATCTATTTGTTCGCTTTCAATGCGCTTCATTAAGGGCTTAAATTTGTTTATTTCATGTCCTGCTAATGGGGTGTGAACACTATTCCAATTGAGCGTTTCATTGAGGAATGCTTCGCTGCGCTGGCTCATTTCTGGCAGAATGGGTTGTAAATAAATCACCAAAATTCTGAACAGGTTGATACCTACGGAGCAAACGTCCTGAACTTCTTGCAATTTATCTTCTTGCTTTGCCAGAACCCAAGGCTCTTTATCAGCAATATATTGATTAGCAAGGTCAGCTAGAGCCATTATTTCTCTAATTGCTTTAGAAAACTCACGATTTTCATAAAGTTCGGCAATGTTAGCTTCAGCATTGATAAACTGCTGTACGAGCGCCGGTTCAGCAATGGTGTTGCTTAACTGACCGTCAAAACGTTTGGTGATGAACCCCGCGCTGCGGCTGGCGATATTAACAACCTTGCCAACCAAGTCTGAATTAACCCGTTGCACGAAATCTTCTAGGTTTAAATCTAAGTCTTCAACGCGGTCGTTGAGTTTAGCTGCAAAGTAATAACGTAGGTATTCCGGGTCAAGGTGCGCAAGGTAGGTGCTTGCTTTGATAAAGGTGCCCCGAGATTTGGACATTTTTTTACCATTGACCGTTAAGAACCCGTGAGCGTTAACTGCCGTAGGTGTCCTGAACTCAGCGCAACTTAGCATTGCAGGCCAAAAAAGGGCGTGGAAGTTAATAATGTCTTTACCGATGAAGTGGTACAGCTCGGCTTCTGAACCTGCTTGCCAAAAGTCTTCAAAACTTAAACCTTCCGTTTTGTCGCACAAGTTTTTAAAACTGGCCATGTAACCAATTGGCGCGTCTAGCCATACGTAAAAATATTTGCCTGGGGCTTCTGGAATTTCAAAGCCAAAGTAGGGTGCGTCACGACTAATATCCCATTCTTGTAATCCACTATCGAGCCACTCTGATAGCTTGTTGGCAATTTCGTCTTGGAGCGTGCCGCTGCGTGTCCATTCTTTTAAAAACTCAGTGAAGTCTGGGAGCTTGAAAAAGAAATGCTCGGATTCTTTTTCAATGGGTGTAGCACCTGAAATAGCTGATTTAGGATCTATTAGTTCAGTAGGTGTATATGTTGCGCCGCAAGCTTCGCAATTGTCGCCGTATTGGTCTTCAGTCTTACATTTTGGGCAAGTACCTTTAATGAACCGGTCTGCCAGAAATAGCTCTTTCACTGGATCGTATGCTTGCGTGATAGTGCGGGTTGAAATGTGCCCAGCTTCCTTACAACGGTTGTAAATTAACGATGATAACTCTTTGTTTTCACAGGAGTGAGTGGAGTGGTAATTATCAAAACCAATATGAAATGCTGCAAAATCTTGCTGATGTTCGGCGCTAACATTGTCAATGAGTTGTTCAGGTGTAATGCCTTCTTGCTCAGCACGAAGCATGATCGCTGTACCGTGCGCATCATCGGCACAAACGTAATAGCACTGCTCGCCACGAAGCTTTTGAAAACGAACCCAGATGTCTGTCTGTATGTATTCCAGCATGTGACCTAAATGGATAGAACCATTTGCGTACGGCAGTGCGCTGGTAACAAGAATTTTTCTGGGCTGTGCAGTCATGAAGCAGTTTCCGAATAATGCTAGTGGGACCGCGTTGTCGCGGGTAGTCAGTACAAAGCCGAATATTGTAACTTGTCTTCAATCGTCTTGGAATGATTCTATTACAGCAGTTTTGCGCTCTACTTAGCCGTTATCTCTGCTACAATCGCGCAACTTTTTAATTTCCCTTTTGACTTTATGACTGATCAGCAAATCGAAACCACTTATCAAGCTCAACTCAGCAACAAGCAGAACTTCTTAACTGCACTATTGGCTGAGTTTAATGCGCCACCTATAGCAATCTTTGAGTCACCGCGAGAGTACTATCGAATGCGGGCAGAGTTCCGTATATGGCATGATGGTGACGATTTGTTTTATGCGATGTTTGCGCCGGGGGATAAAACCAATCCTATCCGTGTAGAAAACTCTACAATGGTTTCGGAGCCGATCAATCAATTAATGAAGCCCTTAGTAGAGTATGTTCGAGACGAGCCAGAGCTTTCTAGAAAATTGTTTCAGATTGATTTTTTGAGCACATCGGCTGGAGAAGTGCTGGTTTCAATGCTTTATCACCGTCCAATCGGGGATGAGTGGGAGACCTGTGCTTTACGTTTGCAAGCTGATTTGGGTATATCGATTATCGGGCGCAGCCGAAAGAAAAAAATTGTTTTAGAGAAAGATTACGTCATTGAGTCGATGCCTTTGCCTGATAAAACGTACTTCTATCAGCAGGTGGAAAACAGCTTTACACAACCCAATGCAAAAGTCGCTGTAGATATGGTGAGGTGGGCTCGTGACGCGATTGGCAAGCATGATGACGACTTGCTGGAGCTTTACTGCGGTAATGGTAATTTTAGCATTGCCTTATCGGGTCTTTTTCGTAAGGTGCTGGCGACTGAGGTTTCGAAAAGTTCTGTAAAGTCTGCGCAGTTTAATATCGCTAAGAATAAAATCGAGAATCTTAAGGTTATTCGTTTGTCGAGCGAAGAGTTTACGCAAGCCATGAATAATGAACGAGAGTTCCGTCGTTTAAAAGAAAGTGATGTTGTTCTTTCCGATTACCAATTCTCGACAGTCTTGGTGGATCCTCCTCGTGCGGGGCTGGATATGGATACACTAAAAATGATCAGTGCGTTTGATAACATTCTTTATATTTCTTGTAACCCTCAAACGTTACAGACCAATTTGAAAACCTTAGTGCAAACGCATTCTGTGCAACGCGCCGCTTTATTTGATCAGTTTCCCTATACCGAACATATCGAATCAGGTGTGTGGTTGCAGAAAAAATAAAACCAAGTGAAGTGGTTGGTTTTTTTATATTCAACCTTATTATTCCAAGTTATACCCGCTTTAGTTACTTGTTAGGAGTTTGTTATGTCCAGTGAAATTCAGGCTGCTGTTGAATCAGCGCTTGCAAGTTATACCCCGCCTTTTTACGAGCAAACTCTACAAGCCGCTCGCGCAGTAAAAGGTTTGCAGATTGACGGCGGGCTAGTGCAGCTTGATATTACATTGGGGTATCCCGTTAAAGGTGTAAAAAAACAGATTACTGATGACCTAACTGCGCTATTGACAGCAATTGATGGAGTCGACCAGGTCGTTGTTGAATTAAGGGCCGATATCGTTGCGCACCAAGTGCAAAAGAATATGAAAAGCCTATCAGGCATAAAAAATATCATTGCGGTAGCTTCGGGCAAGGGCGGTGTGGGTAAATCCACAACTACGGTGAATCTTGCATTGGCCATGGCGGCTGAAGGGGCGCAAGTAGGTATTCTTGATGCTGATGTTTATGGCCCAAGCCAAGGTTTAATGCTAGGAATTGATCCCAATACGCGGCCGCAGCCGGGTCAGGGCGGTATGTTGCCAATTGAAGCGCATGGTATCCAAGCGATGTCGATGGCGTTTTTGATTGATGAAGACCAGCCAATGGTGTGGCGGGGCCCGATGGTTAGTGGCGCATTGCAGCAGTTGCTCAACCAAACATTATGGGCTGACTTGGATTACCTATTTGTCGATATGCCACCAGGAACCGGTGACGTGCAACTAACGCTGAGTCAGCAGGTGCCTGTTACAGGGTCGATTGTCGTGACGACGCCACAAGATATCGCTTTGCTAGATGCGCGTAAAGGGATCGAAATGTTCCGCAAAGTGGGTATTCAAGTTCTGGGTGTCGTAGAAAATATGAGCACTCATGTCTGTAGCAATTGTGGCCATGTTGAACCGGTTTTTGGTGAAGGTGGTGGTGATAAAATTGCAGAGAAGTACAACACGACCCTACTGGGTCGACTGCCGTTAACTATGGCTATTCGCGAACAAGCCGATTCGGGCTCTCCAACGGTTGTTTCGTCACCGGAGTCACCGGAAGCGCAATCTTATCGTGAAATCGCGCTCAAAATGGCGGCCGGTCTAGCAGCACAAGGGAAAAACTATGCAAACGTTTTCCCTGAGATTGTTGTACAAAACGATTAATGTAATATAGCCGATTGAATAAAACCGTCATCGATGGCGGTTTTATTATGTGGGTTAAGGTATTATTACCGGCCCGTAAGATTGGCGGCGTTAGGTCAGTTAGCAATTAACACATGAGGAATTAATTCGTAATGGGAATTAAGTCAGACAGTTGGATTCGTAAAATGGCTCTTGAGCATGAGATGATTGCGCCTTTTGAGTCTGGCCAAGTCCGTACGCGTGATGACGAGCGTATTGTTTCCTATGGTACATCAAGCTATGGCTATGATGTTCGTTGTGCGAATGAGTTTAAGATATTTACTAATATCAATTCATCGATCGTTGACCCAAAAGATTTCGACCATCAGAGTTTTGTCGATGTAGAGTCTGATGTATGCATTATTCCGCCGAACTCTTTTGCCTTAGCTAGAACTGTCGAATACTTTAAAATTCCTCGTGATGTGTTAGTTATCTGCTTGGGTAAAAGCACTTATGCTCGTTGCGGCATTATTGTTAACGTCACGCCTTTAGAGCCAGAATGGGAAGGGCATGTAACGTTAGAGTTCTCTAACACCACACCGTTACCGGCAAAAATTCATGCTAATGAAGGTGTGGCGCAAATGCTCTTCTTAGGTGCTGATGAAGTCTGTGAAACCTCATACCGCGATCGTGCGGGTAAGTATATGGGGCAAACAGGTGTTGTTGTTCCTCGCACTTGATCGGTTCATTATTTATGTATCCTAAGAGCGAACGGATTTCTGCATTTTGGCAAGAAGTTATCAGCACGATTGAATCGTTGCTGGATGAAACTGACATGCATAACGTGCAGGAACTGATGATCGACTACGAATCGCGCTTGAAAGAAATAGACAGCAACTTAACCTTTCACTTTGAAAGAAATGAAATTGATAAGCAGATAGAAATGGTGTTTGGCTGTGATGGTTACACTAACTCTATAGCTGCAGTAATCAATTTAGTGCAAGCTGCACCCTCTATGAAAGGTGTTCAAGTCGTAGCCTTCAATCCTCGTCACGAGCAAGTTCCGGCGATGATTAAAGTAGCTGATAGTGATTTTGTGATCGAAGACTTCTTTTACGAGCTGCGAGTGAGCCAAGGCGAACTCCATCTTTCCATGTACATAGAAGATTTATCAGCACAAACTGATAACCCCAATATTGAAGCAGCAATGATTTATCTTGATGCTATATTGGGCGAGTTCGATATGATGACCCGCGTTTCTACCCTTAACTTCTACAAAACCCCCGGTGAACCCCTGGATCATGGCTTGAAACCATTGTCTGAATTGCGCGATCACTTTGATGCATCACGCAGTGACGTTCCCATTATTGGCGTGACGATGCACTAGCACTCGTTCTGAGTAAAGCTGGTTTCATCAGCTTTACCATAGCGCTTCCAGGTTTTTCTGTATTTAATTGTTCGATTTAATACAATCTTTTTCTTCGTCTTGGTCTTGATATATGTCGGCCATTGTCTTCTACCTATTGCTTCATTTTTTAAATACCTATAGTTTTTGTTTCGGTAGCCGAATTGTTTACTTGAGTCTAAATTCAGTTAGCGGTAAAAATGGCTATCGTTTTGATGTGAAATAACTAATAGCTTTAGGACGATCTTACAGTCTTGTATCGATTTAATTTGCCCTTGCTGGGTTTATAAAGAGTAAACGGACAGACTCTTAATAGAAAAACGACTATGATGGATAAAAAAAGAATAAAATAATTAGGAGTCAACGCATGACGCAGCTATTTGCAAAGCTGAAGATTGGGCAAAAGCTCATCTTATGTTTTTTAGCATTAGGCGTGTTACCCGCACTTATTATTAGTCTGTTTAGTCTGCAAGAAGCGAGTAAAGGGCTTGAAAATCTAGCCTTTCAGCAGCTGCAAGCTGTTCGAGAGATTAAAAAAGCTCAATTGGAACAGTACTTTGCAGACCGACAAAGTGATATGGATGCACTCGTTGAGGTAGGTGGAACCCTACGGCAACAAGCGTTAGAAAAGTTGACTGCTATAAGTGAAGTCAAAAAGCGCACCATTGAAACTTACTTCAAAAACATTACCAGCCAAGTCCAAACCTTCTCCGATAACCAGATTCTCAAAGAGGCGATGGTCAACTTTAGTGACCGAGTCCCCAACTTCCGAAGCCTTAATAATCTCGATGATGCTGAAATGCAGCGTATAAGAGATGAAGTCGCCAGTTTTTATAATGATCGTTTTGTGATGACGTATGAAGCGATTAATGATGGTTCGACGCTCGCGGACTTCGCTGAAAAAGTGAACAAACTCGATAATGATGCATTAGCGCTTCAGTACTACTACATTCTTCAAAACCCTAACTCTTCGGGCGCGCGTGAAGACATGGATGCCGCAAATGATCTCTCTAGTTATACGTTTGCGCACCAGTATGTGCATCCCACTATTCGAGGCTATAAACAAAAATTTGGTTTTTCAGACGCATTCCTGATTAATACTGACGGCCGGGTTGTTTATTCGTCAAACAAGAAACTGGATTACGCCACCTCGCTGGTCGATGGTCCTTTTGCTGAAAGTGGCTTAGCTGAGGTTTTTAATAAAGCGAAGGAATCAGGCGCACCTAACGCCGTCTTTTTTAGTGACTTCTCTCCGTACCTTCCTTCCTACGATGCGCCGGCCATGTTTGTGGCTACACCGATGTATAACGGTGAGGAATTATCTGGCGTGTTTGCGCTGCAGATTAACCCTAATGCACTTAACTTAACCATGGCAGAACGCACTGGGTTGGGTAATAGTGGTGAGGCCTACCTGGTAGGGCAAGATCACTTGATGCGTTCAGATTCCAATTCAGACCCTTCTCGTTCACTGGATGCATCACTTAAAAATCCAAGTACTGGTGCTGCAAATTCAGAGGCAATAGATGCCGCATTAAATGGAGATACAGGCTCAGGTGTTGTAGTTAACTACCTTGGCAAACCGGTACTTTCATCTTGGACACGAGTAAAAATCGGCGATTTTTATTGGGCAATGTTAGCGGACATAGACGTTACCGAAGCGCTTAGCCCCATCGATGAAAACTGGACTGCTTTTTATCAAAAATATGCTGAAATTTACGGATATAAAGACTTATTGTTGATTAACCCTGACGGTTACATTTTTTACACCAGCGTGAATGGAGAAGAGGCCAGAACAAACATTCTTACAGGGCCTTATAAGAATACCCATCTAGCAGGATTAGTTAAGAATGTTATCAAAAACAAAGAGCCAGCATTTGCTGACTTTAAAACTTATGCAGCCTCGAATAATGAGCCTGCTGCGTTTATGGCTCAGCCTTTTGTCCACAATGATGATGTTGAAATGGTTTTTGTTATCCGTTTACCTTTAGCGGGTATAAATAACATCATGGGAATCCGCGAAGGCATGGGCGAAAGTGGTCAGTCTTACCTTGTAGGCCCTGACAACTTAATGCGATCTGATTCCTTTAAGGATCCAGAAGCACGGAGTGTGGCGGCGTCCTTTGCCGGGTCTGTCGATACCAACGGGGTGACGTCCATTGCTGTGAATGAAGCGCTTCTTGGTAAATCTGACACTCAAATAATGAATAACTATGCAGGTGAGTCAGTACTATCAGCCTTTGCACCCATTACGGTTGGAAACACAACATGGGCATTGCTCGCCGAAGTGGATGAATCTGAGGCGTTTGCGACGAAGGAGTCGTTGCAGTATTTGATCTTTGTCGTGCTGCTAGTAAGCATTGTCATTATTGTTGTCGTTGGTATCGTTCTCGCTCGTCAAATCAGTCGACCATTAAATTATGCTGCGGGCTTAGCTGAGCAAGTTTCTTCTGGTGATTTGACCACTGATATTGCTGTCGATAGAGCAGATGAAATCGGTGATCTGCAAAAAGCACTTAAACACATGACAGACGGTTTAAGAGGCATGGTTTCAGACATCGGTTACTCAGCAGATCAGCAAGCTTCAGCTGCAGAGGAGCTATCCTCTATCACCGAGCAAACAAGACGTCATGTTTTGGAGCAGAACGAGAATACGGAACTTGTTGCTACAGCAATAACTGAAATGAGCGCAACGGTTCACGAAGTCTCGCAAAATACATCAGAAGCATCAAAAGCTGCACAAGAAGCTAACGCTGAAGTGATTAAGGGCAACAACGAAGTTAATTCTGCAATTGCAGCTATTCGTAGTTTTGCCAAAGAAGTTGAAGACATGTCCACAAACATGAAAAGTGTTGAGGATCGCGCTGAGAACATTGGTGGAATTATTGACGTCATTAACGGCATTGCGGATCAGACAAATTTACTTGCGCTGAATGCAGCAATAGAAGCCGCCCGCGCAGGCGATCAAGGTCGAGGCTTTGCGGTTGTTGCTGATGAAGTGCGTTCTTTGGCTCAGAGCACTCAAGATTCAACGAAACAAATTGAGAGAATGATTGTTGAGTTACAAGAAGGTGCTCGTGCATCGGGTGCAGCAATGAATCGTGGTAGAGATCAAATGGATCAGGTGGTCCATCAAGCTGAATCGACAGGTCAGGCTTTAGAACGAATCAACGGTGCTGTTGACCGTATTAGTCAGATGAATCTACAGATTGCTACCGCTTCCGATGAGCAAGCAGCTGTTGCTGAAGATATCACGCGAAATATTAATCAGATTAATGAATTGGCTCATCAAACAGGTTCTGATGCGGAACAGATCTCTGTTGCCAGTGATGAATTAGCCAGATTGGCGACTGACTTACAGAGCCATACGCGCAAATTCAAAATGTGATTTTTATGCTTACATTAAAAAACCGCGCATTAGCGCGGTTTTTTTTGTTGTGAGTCAGTGATTTTTTAGCCATTTGTGGCAATATCAAGAGATCATTTTAGTTACTTTCAAAGGTTATCTATGTCAACCAGGAGAAAAGCCGTACAGGTCGCACTAGTTGCCGTTTTAAGTGCCCCAGTAGCTTGCTGGGCCTTAAATAATCAAGAAAGCATTACCCCTGAAGTCGCTGAGCTCTACGAGAAGGCCCTGATTGAGTTTAATAAGGGCAATACTGCCACTTCAATAATCCATCTGAAAAACATCCTCTTAGAACAGTCTGACTACTTATCAGCGCATGTGTTGTTAGGGCGTGCTTACCTTGAAGAGGGGCAAGGCACGCTCGCAGAAAAAGAGTTGAAACGGGCGCAAGCATTGGGTGCGGACAAATCTTTAATTACCGAAGACATTGCGCGTTCATTGATGCTTCAAGTGAAGTTCCGTGAAGTTCTTGATCGCATACGTCCGCTAAATAAGTCGCCTCAAGAAGACTCGACGCTTCTCGTATACCGCGGTCAATCTTATTTTAATTTAGGGCAGATTGATAAAGCGCAAATGGAGTATGAAGAAGCGCTCCAGCTCAATGCTAAAAACATTAATGCTTATCTTGGGTTGGCAACAATAAAGCTGGCAGGAGATGATTTTCAAGCAGCTGAAAATTTCTTAGGAAGAGCCGTAGATATTGATCATCAAGATGCATCAGTGTGGTATACAAAAGGTGCGTTGCATCACGCGCAAGGGCAAATAGAACAAGCGACTATTGCCTATGAAACCGCATTAGATATCGACCCCAAAAACTTTAATGCAAAGCTATCTCATGCAGGTCTTTTTATGGACCGTCAGGATTACGCTTCTGCGGTTAAGGCTTTTCAAGAATTGTACGAGATCTCACCTGAGAGTCCTCAGGTCGCTTACTTTTTAAGTGTAGCAACGCTACGACTTGGTGATGCAGACCTCGCAAAAACATTTATGCGAGAAGCCAAAACGCATATGGACAGGTACCCAGTTGAAGTCATCAACGACCACGGTCCAACCTTAATGTTAGCCGGGCTGATCCATTATGACCTAACAGAATACCAAGCTGCTAAAAATTACTTCTTAAGTTTTGTTAATCGATTCCCTCGTGATGTAAGAGCGCGATTATTGTTAGGCAAGATTTATATTTTGGAAGGGGCTTGGCCAAAAGCATCAGCTATTTTAGAACCTGCCATGCAATTTAACCCACGTAACTATCAACTGTTGTTACTGCTGGGTGATGCTTATATGAAGAAAAAAGACTATTACAAAGCATCGCAGATTTTTGACCTTGCTGCGGAATATTATCCTGATGATGCTAATGTAAAAACTAAATCTGGCCTTAATGATATTTTGAGAGGGGACACGCAAACAGGGATGAAGTCACTGGGCGATGCAGTTGAAATTAATGCACAGGCTACGTCTGCAGGCTTTATATTAGTGACCAACTTACTTAAAAATGGAAAAATTACAGAGGCGTTAGATGTTGTTTCACGTCTTGCAGAAAAGAACCCTGAGAACCTAATCGTCCAAAACTTATTAGCAACGAGTCAATTAAAGGCAGGGCGGTGGTCTGAAGCTAGGCAAACCTGGAAAAATGCTTTGTCTAAGGACCCGAATTTTAAACTAGCCTCAGTCAACTTAATTAAGTTGGATATCAAGGAAGGAAAAATTGATGAAGCAGAGGCGCAGCTATTAACTTTACTGGACACTGATCCCGATAATACGATTTATTTATACGACCTTTCTGACATACAACTTCGTAAACAACAAATGGATCAAGCACAAAAAACGCTAGAGAAAATACTGACTCTAGATCCTAAAAGTTATAAAGCAACAGACAGGCTAACCAATATTTATGTGGCCAACGGCGAACCGGGTAAAGCGGTAAAAGTCTCTTCTAAATTAGCGGGTGAATATTATGAGCACGCCGGCTCATATTTTTTATTAGGTCGTTCACAGATCGCCTTTGGTGAACCATATAAGGCAACTTCATCTTTAAAAAAAGCGTCATTGCTAGCAGGGCATGACTCCTTGTTTTTGAAAGAAATTGCTCGCTTACAGTTACAGATTGATGACTTAACAGCCGCCATCCATTCTATTAACAAATATCTTGATAGCTACACAACAGATCCGGAAGGCTGGCATTTACTTGCTGTTGCCAAAATGCGCTTAGATCAAGACGCGAATATTGATGAGCCTGTTGCTCAGCTTGTAAAGTTGGGGCTGCAGCCGCTTGCTGATCAATTGTTAGGAGATCTTGCTTACCAAAAGCTAGACTACGTCACAGCACAAAAATATTACCGTGCTGCCTTAAAAGGAAGTTCTTCCCCCGAAACGGCAGAAAGACTTTTTACGGCGTTGAGTGCGGAAAAAGGGATGGAAGCAGGTGCCGATTTTTTACTGAGTTGGCTTGAATCTAACCCTCAATCCTACCTAACTCGCGAAATGCTTGCACGTGCGTATGTTACTACAGGCCAGTTTAAGAAAGCCAAGACTCACTTAGAGTTATTAGTGAATAGTGGTTGGGAGTCTCCTGCTACTATTGTTAACCTTGCTTACGTGTATCAACTGCAAGGTCACAGTAAGGCTAATGAGCTAGCCACTAGAGCCGTTTCTCTTTTGCCAGAAGATCCTTTTGCCCTTGACATTATGGGCTGGAGTTTAGTGCAGTCCGATGATTATGCTGGGGGCCTAACTTATCTACGTGATGCGAATGCTCGCGATTCTAGATCGCCAACAATTAAATATCACATAGCCTTTGTGCTGCACAAGCTAGAGAGGGATGCAGAGGCAAGGCGATATTTGACCCAAATAGTTGAGGGTGAAGCGTCGTTCGCTGAGTTAGCTAAAGCTAAAGAGCTACTGTCATCTTTAGGGGCGAGGTAAATGTCAGTTATTTTTACAACGCTTGTTTGAATTTATTTTTGTTTTTTTTAATTTATTGTTTTAATTGGTTTTTATTTTTTTGGCTTGGTTTTTGCTTTTTTAAAGTTATTGGTTTTCTTTAGTGGTCTTAACCTAGAGACAAGTATTATGAATAAAATGATTGGTATATTGGCGGTTGCTGTAACAGCAACAATGCTATCGCAAGTAGCTAATGCGGGTCGTTGTCATGACCGCGATCGTGATCGTGATGAACCGACGCCGAGTAATGAATGCCCATACACAGTGACGTTCACAGGCGATAATTATTCTTATCCCAACAAGTTTCTTGCAAAAGATCAGAATGGCGCGGCTGTCACTAATGAATATGGCACAGTTGCTGTCGGGGCTTACTCATCACCAGGTGATGACTTTTCTTATTCTTCAGCATCAGGCCACCTTTACTCTGGTGGTTTAGGTGTTACAAACTCAAATGATTCGACTACGGTTACTCAGACTAAAAAGTATGTTGGAGGATCTACGTATGAAGTTGACTACGGAGCTCCGGTTTCTAGTTCTCCAGATGTCTCCCCTGAGGATTATCAGAACTCTTACAACACTGGCTGGCAGAGAACTAACGGCAATTATTA
>JBLXCH010000086.1:0-14011 GCA_048265065.1 Motiliproteus sp.
AAGAAAACCGGTTCTTATCTGCAATCGCTAAAAATGTGCAACGCATCATACTCATCGGTTGCTGCAGTGTACTTCTTATTGCCTGTGACAAGGGGCAGCAAAGCGCTGATGAAGAGCCAGTCTTACGCTTTGTTAAGGTACTCAACATTAAGGAGCCTGCTCAATTTCAGTACAAAGAGTTTCCAGGTGTGGTGGCAGCAGCTCAAAAAGCAGAATTAACCTTCCGGGTATCTGGCCGTTTAGAAGAACTTTTGGCTAAGGAAGGGGATGTGGTGAGTAAAGATCAGTTGCTGGCCCGTTTGGATGACACGGATCATCGTATCCAATTAGACAGCCAACAGGCTGAGTATAAACAAAAGCATGCTGATTTTATTCGCGGTAAGAAGCTAGTGGGTAGTGGAGTTATCTCACGTTCAGACTTTAACAAGCTGGAAGCACAAAACAGCACAGCAGAAGCGGCGTTAGCTGCTGCTAAGCAAACGCTGGGGTATACCGTTATGCGTGCCCCTTTTGCTGGACAGATTGCTAAACGACATATTGATAACTTCGAAGAAGTTGCCGCGATGCAACCGATCTATTTGCTGCAAGATATTTCGACGTTATTGATCAAAGTAAATATACCGGCAAGCTTGATGATTCAAACAGATGAGAAGAAGCCACCAGAATTAACGGCTTTCTTTGATGCCATTCCCGGTCAGAGCTTTCCGGTTCAAGTGAAAGAAGTTTCTACACAAGCGGATGAAGCTACTAACACTTATCAGGTCACACTTAGCATGAGTGCGGTAGAAGGCTACAACGTTCTGCCGGGTATGTCGGTTACGGTTCGCGGTCAACGGCCGATTGATAACGTTACGAATAAAAATGCTTTTTATGTGCCGGTGAGTGCCGTCTTAGGAGATGAAAAAGGTCAATATGTGTATATCGCTATTCCTTCTTCCGAAGGGCAAGCAAAAGTCGAGCAGCGAAGAGTTGAAACCGGCAGAATTTCGCAAGCCGGATTGGAAATCCTTTCGGGATTAAAAAAAGGTGATGCGCTAATCGTAGCAGGAATGAGCAAAATGTATCCTGGGCTTGAGGTTCGTTTGCATGGAGATTCATCCCTTTGAACATAACCCAGATCGCTATTAAGAATAATCACACCAGCATCCTGCTTTTGCTCATTATTGTTGCCGTGGGAATTGCAACGTTTATCAATATGCCCAGAGCCTATGACCCAGGTTTTATTGTCCGTGCAGCGCAGGTAGTGACGTATTTCCCCGGAGCTAGTCCTGAGCGTGTTGAGCAGCTGGTTTCGTCAAAACTAGAGGACGTTGTGAAAGAAATGCCTGAGTTGGACTTTGTTAGTACAGAGTCACGCACAGGGGTGTCAATCACTATCGTAAATATCAAAGAAAGTTACACAGACATTCGCCCTATTTGGGACAAGCTGCGTCGCAAAGTAGAGGATGTAGCGGGGGATTTACCAGAGGGCGTTAGCGGCCCCTTTGTGAATGATGAATTCGGTGATGTATTTGGTGTGGTGCTTTCTTTGCGCGGTGAAGGTTTCAGCTATGCCGAAGTAAACGACATTGCGGAAGATGTACGTGATGAACTACAACGGTTACCAGATGTTGCTAAAGTAGAGATTTATGGTTCACAAGATGAGCGTGTCTATGTGGAATATGATAATGCTCGTTTGGCTGAGCTTGGTGTGTCACCGAACCAGCTTGCGGAAGTTCTGAATGCGCGAAATATCGTTATTTCAGGCGGTTCTTTCTTGTTTGGCGATGAACGGATCTCTTTAGAGCCTAGTGGTAACTTTGAATCTATCGAAGACATAGAAAACACGGTAATTAGATTGCCTAATTCTTCACGCATTTTTTATCTCAAAGATATCGCCACAATTAGCCGTGGTTACGTCGATCCTCCCACTTCATTGCTTCATAGCTCAGGGGAAAACGCGCTGGCTCTGGCGATTTCTATGCGTGAGGGTGGCAACAACATTGCTTTGGGTGAGCAAGTTAATCAAACCTTGCAGGCAATGAACGAACGTTACCCTTGGGGTGTCGAGTTTGATCGAATCAACTTTTCTCCGGCCGAAGTCGACAAAAAGGTTCAGGATTTCGTGATAAATCTACTACAAGCCATTGCTGTGGTTACCGTGGTAATGCTCTTTAGTTTGGGTTTGCGCACAGGTTTGGTGGTCGCTGCGTTAATCCCATTAGCGATGTTGTTAGCGCTCATTGTTATGAACGGTTTCTCCATTGGTCTTGACCAAATTTCTTTGGCTGCGTTGATCATCGCTTTAGGGATGCTTGTCGATAACGGCATCGTTATGAGCGAAAATATCATGGTGCAAATGGAGCAAGGCAAGTCGTCAGTAGATGCAGCCATAGATTCAGCGGCTGAGCTTCGACTGCCTTTGCTCACAGCATCTTTAACGACGGCCGCCGCTTTTTTACCGATCTATTTAGCAGAATCAGTTGTCGGCGAATTTACCGCGTCATTGTTTAAAGTGGTAACGATTACCTTGCTGTGTTCATGGCTAATCTCTCTTACGTTGATTCCTGTGCTGTGTGTGCGCTTTTTAAAAGTACAAAAGAAAAAGCAGAATTTTGAGAGTTGGTTTTATCGTGCTTATCGTTCTGTGTTAGCCGTGGTGTTGAATCACCGAGCCATTACATTGTTTCTCACCGTGGTGGTATTTGGTTTGTCCATGACGCTGTTTAGTCAGATCCCCAAGGTTTTCTTTCCACCGTCGGATCGTAGCTATTTTAAAGTCGAGTTAGAGTTACCTACCGGTACCAGTATCGAGAGAACAACGCGTGTAGTGAGCGATATGGAGTTGTTCCTGCAAGCGAACTGGCAAGTTAATCAACAACGACAAGCAGGTGTTACGAATTGGGTGAGTTATATCGGTAATGCTGGCCCGCGGTTTGTGATTTCTCATAATCCTAAGCCATCAAACTCTGGTTATGCGTTGATGGTGGTGAACGTCAATTCGCTGGAAAAGATAGACCCGATCATGATGTCTCTAAAACATTATGCGCTAAAACAGCACCCTGACTTAGACCTTAAAACCAAACGTATAGAAAATGGGCCTGCCATTGAAAATCCAGTGGAAATTCGCTTGTCTGGCAGTGATTCTGACAAGCTTTTTGCGGCAATGAATGACCTCAAACTGAAAATGGCTAACCTTGGCGGGTTGACCAATATCAGCGATGATTGGGGGCAACGGATCAAAAAATTCGATATTGAAATTAATCAAGCAAGAGCATTGAGCGCTGGTGTTACCAGTCAAGATATTGCGGTATCTCTGCAGACAAGTCTGGATGGTTTGCAGTTGACTGAATATCGCGAAGGTGAAGATATTATCCCTGTACTGCTTCGTTCGGCAGCAGCGACTCAACAGGACCTAAGCAAAGTAGAAGGTTTGTCTGTGTACATTCAGTCTTCAGGGCAATCCTTGCCATTAACGCAGGTGGCCGATATCAACGTGGTTTGGGATGTGTCTAAGGTACTCAGAAGAAACGGTCTTAGAACAATATCCATCGGGGCTCAACTCGAGGGGGATGTCACCGCCGCTGAGCAGTTCTCGCGGTTAACGCCTTGGTTAGAAGCGCAGAAAGCGGTGTGGGGAAACACCGTTAGCTATGAGCTGGGCGGTGAACAAGAAACCTCCGGTAAATCCAATGATTCGATTGTTGAAAAGTTACCGATAGCCGGCTTTATTATCTTGCTCTTGTTGGTCGCTCAATTTAACTCTATTCGCAGTGCTTTGATTATTTTAGTGACTATTCCGCTGGGTTTAATTGGTGTTGCCGTCGGTCTGTTTGTGGCGCAATCATTTATGGGGTTCATGACGTTTTTGGGTGTGATCTCACTTGCCGGAATCGTGATCAATAATGCGATTGTTTTACTGGAACGGATAAACATTGAGTTAGAAAACGGTTTAGCCCATGTCCAAGCCATTATGTCAGCTGCTCAGCAGCGCGCACGGCCGATTTTACTAACTACTGCGACTACGGTTCTAGGTTTGATGCCTTTGTACCTTGGCGGCGGTGAGATGTGGGAACCTATGGCTGTCAGTATCATGGCCGGTTTGTTGTTTTCTACCATCTTTACCTTATGTGTAGTGCCCGTGCTATATGCCGTTTTTTACAAAGTGGAAATGGTAAGAACGACCAGCCCACGTAAGGATAATGCAGAAGCTTAATGTTCAAGCGCCTGCGTGACTAATGATCAGATAATTAAAGCGTACTAGAGCGCGTGTGTAATCGGCGTTTGTGTAATCAGAAGTGTACAATCAGCAAATATGCAATCAGTAAATATGTAATCAGCAAGTGCACAACTCACTGGTGCACCACCAGTGATCGAACATGACCGAAAAAATGAGTTAAGAGTACTTTTTCATTGCTTCTTTCAATCGATCTTCGAACTCTGTTGGAGGCAGTAATACACCTTCCCACTTTTGATTAGGGAAAACGGCAATATAAATACCTTCTTGCTTAAGAATAGGAATGAGTTGTTCGAGTAGGAACTCGAAATCGAGCTCTTGGCTATTATTTTTAGGCAACAGACGTTTTACGATGTCTTCTGAAAAATAAGGGTGCGGCCATAAACTGATATAAGGTTGGTCTGCTTTAGCTTGTACAAGCCAACCTTCACCGTCAGTTATTCCCCAGAGTTCTTCCCAGTCAGCAACATGATCCATGAAGTGGTCAAGACGACTTTCATTATCTTGTGAAAAAATCTGTTGCATCTTTATGGGGTCTAATGAATAAGGCATGGCAAATTTCGAAGTAGAAAAAGCTATTGAATCATTTTTTTTGGATTATTTATACCTGCTTCTAAGGAACTTTTTTGTTCCTTTGGCAAGTTAAAAAGCCATAAACATTGATACCACGGGGGATACAAAAGTCTATTAACAGGAGTTGTGGATAACTTTGTGAGTAGTTTTGTGATGGCTGCCTTAAAGCCCCGTATTATCAGTACTTTGTTGAATTGGTTACAAAATGATCAAATTAATATTACATCAATTAAATCAATAACTTGGTGGTTTTTGTTGATGTATGTAATTCTCATTTGGATATTTTTGTTGACAATTTAGGTTTAGGTTTTAAAGAGTCAATGATTGTGCATAAACGCTTGTTTGAATGCAAAAAAGTGTAACGAAAAGTTACAACTAATCATTTGCTTGTGCTTTAGATTTGTGCACGAATCTTAACCAGCAATTTCCCAAACAAAAAAACAAGCAAAGAAATTATTCTTCATTTATCAGAAATAATTGAATTTTTCTCAGTAAGTTTTTTAAAAGGCCTGCTATGCTGAAATAAGTGTTACGCAGTAGAGAAGGTGATTTATGGAGCTCAATGATGTTCAAACGGGTTTCGAACTAGGCACATTGAAGGAGTCAATAATAGAGCCTAGTGATCGGGGAAACGGCTGGATAATCTTGCTTAGAGACGAGCATGATCATCTCACACCACTGACCTCTATGGGGTTTCAGCGAATATTTGATGACCTATATTTAGCAACCAGTTTTGCGCACAGTATCGGCAGCAAGCAAGTATCTGTTTTAGATAATTTCATGTAATACTCTTTTTGACGTTATTAATTTTCACTTTTAGTGAAATACCAGCGTTCAAGTTACAATGCCATTTTTAAATTGGCATTGCACAATGTTGAAGCAACAAAAATGTGAACTTTATCTCGCACCTATGGAAGGGGTGGTGGACTCTATATTGAGACGCCTGCTGACCCGTGTCGGCGGAATAGACCGTTGTGTTACAGAGTTTGTTCGTGTTTGTGACTTGCGATTACCGTCACGTGTCTTCTATCGATACTGCCCTGAACTGACTAACCAAGGACTGACAGAAGGTGGTACGCCAGTCCATATCCAGGTGCTCGGTAGCAATGCAGAAATGATGGCTGCTAATGCTCGTAAAGCGGTGTCACTGGGTGCTAAAGGCATCGACATAAATTTTGGTTGCCCTGCGAAGACGGTTAACAAGAACAGAGGCGGCTCTATTTTATTGCGTGAGCCGCAAGTGTTGTACGATATCGTTGCCGCGATCAGGGCGTCTGTTGATGCTGATATTCCGGTCACGGCGAAAATGCGGTTGGGCTATGAGGACAGCAGCTTAGCGATAGATAATGCACAGGCGATTACGGCTGCTGGAGCTAGTGAGTTATGTGTTCACGGCCGTACTAAAATTCAAGGCTACAGACCACCGGCACAGTGGGATGCAATCAGGGAAATTGCAGAAGCGATTGAGATCCCCGTGGTTGCTAATGGCGACTTGTTTAGCCTTGAAGATATCCATCGTTGTATTGAAGTAACTGGTTGTCAAAAGTTAATGATTGGCCGGGGTTTGTTGAGACAACCTGATTTAGCCTTGCGTTATAAATCAGGCGGCACTTCCAGTTTGCCTGGTGCTTTCGGTATACCAGAACCTTCGAGTTTACCAGAGCCATCGTGTCTGCAATGGGTCAATATTCTTGAGTTGTTGCAAGAGTACGTCAAGGAAATTTCAGTCGGGATGCTGCCGAAACATGCACCTGGGCGCGTAAAACAGTGGTTAGCCTACTTGAAACAGTCGCATCCTGAAGCGCAAGAACTGTTTGACCAAGTCAAAAGCCATATGACTTTGGCGCCAATTGCTGAGACTATCGATCGAGAACTTGAGCGGTTTTTACGTATGGAGTCTTTTGTCTGTTAAGCGATATTTAGTGTTTTATCGCTTTTAGAATGACAAACTTAGCGTTGCCTTTGACGGTTTCGCAGTTACCAAAAAGCTTTTTCAAGACCACGTGGTAGCCTAGCTGCCGGTTTGCAACTACCCATAACTCTCCCTGTTTCTTAAGTACTCGTCGAGCATCCTTAAACATTCGTCGCGCAATAAAATCACCAACGACATGCTGTTGATGAAAAGGAGGATTATTGATAATGAGGTCAGCGTCTTCATTAGCAATACTATTAACGCTGTCTGTTAATTCGAATGTAGCCTGCTCAGCGACTAAGTAACGCTCTGCATTATGTTTCGCGCTGGCAATGGCCATATAAGACTCGTCTGTGAATACGATGCTAGCATCAGGATTTTGTCGACCTGCTTGAATACCTAGAACACCGTTACCGCAAGCCATGTCAATGATGGTCTTGGCGCTTTCAACTATGGGAAAGTTTTCTAACAGAAAGCGAGAGCCTATATCTAAACGGTCGCGACTAAATAAGTTTGGGTGGTTATCCAAGGTTAGATCGTACTCAGGTACCTGATAAGTTTTTAGCATGCTTTTAAGCGCAGGTTGTTCGCCGGTTAAATTTGCTTTACAGGATATAAGTCGGGCTTTCTGCGATGCTAGTGAAGGTTGTGCGGAGCCGAGTATGGTTTGGGTTTTTTCAATCATTGATTTAGTGAGGTGCTTGACCATAGCGCCGCCCAGAATATGACACTCTTCACTCAAGTGAGGTTTTAATGCACACAATTGATAGTCCCAATAGGCAATTGATTTCGGCATTTTGAATAAAACAAGGTCAGGCTGTCTTAAACTGGCCTTCTCACTCAATGCAAGAGATGACAGTAGTTGCGATTCGGTGATGGTGAGTTGGTTGAGTTTATGGTTTTCGCGGCAGGCTTGATGAGCGCTAAATGAGTCACTAAATGAAAGGGGCTGGTACTGGTGCAGTGCCGTAGTTATTGCGCCAAAGGCATCATTTAAAATCCACACTACCGGTGAGCTTTTCTGCAAATCTTCTCCAAGAAAGCGGTTGGCTTCAGCAATAAGCTGCTTATCTGCCGCATCCCAGGCTTGTAATGTGTCTGGCGAGTTTAATGGATAACGCGTGAGTTGATACGTACCGGTATCGGTAGTGAGGGTCTTTATACTGGTATTCGCGCGTTGAGTTACTGGCATGTTGGTTGGTAGCCTGAAGGGTCCACAGCAAAATCGCGAGGCTTAGATCGTTGCCGTAAGTACCGTGAAAGTTGATCGACGCACAGGTTAAGTGCAGCGGTTATCAATATAAAAACAACAGCGCGGTCGAAGCGCAAATCTTCAAAAGCTGAATCGACATAAAACCCTAACGTGTGTACGCCGAGTAAGCCAAGTATGGCTGTTTCTCGAATGATGACTTCCCAACGATAAAAGAGAAACGCTAAAAACTGATTATAGATCCGAGGAAGTACTTCGAAGAAATATAAATTTAAATTCTTATGGTGGTCTACACGTAACTGTATAGCGTCTGCATGATGGCTTATTAAATAAGCAATAATTGACCCGTTATGTAGTGCTAACGCAAGTATGGCCGGTAACATGGATGGGCCTAGAAACAGCGAGAAGACAAAGGCAAGTATGAGCTCTGGAATGGTTCTGAATACAATTAAAAAGGCATGCCCTATGCCGCGGTAAGTACGGCCAAAGAACAGTTTACTTAACCACGGGAATAATAACAGGCTAATGAATCCGGTTAGGACTAAGGCTATAAAGCTAACAAGAAGAGTGTTTACAACACCGGTTAACGCTTGAGGCACAATGGCATCCTGCAACCAAGCAATAACCTCTGCACTATTTGGGCTACTCAGTGCAGCACCATCTGAGGTGTGGCTACGCAGTGGAGGGGGAATAATATCTACGGTAAAAAAACGTGTGATGTTACTTGTGTTAATAGGGGATGTATTCGGTAAAAACCACCAAGAAGCGAGCATAAGTAAGGGCATGATTCTAAATTTTGCCCAATACTTTATGCTGGCAATAAGAATGAAAAACACATAAAGCAGAGCGGCTGCTTCCGAGTAGTTTCCTTGGCTGAACGCTGTTTCCAGATGAAAACCTAACGTTGGTAAACCGACAAAGCCAAGTATGGCACTACTACGAATACTGCACTCTAATCGATACCGGCTGTAATGGCAGAAGTGATGCCAAACTACGGGAAGGCGCGCATAAGCATAGCGACTGATGCCCGATGTTTTAGGATGCAAACTGTTAAGTGGGCTTAGGTCAGCTTCTTCCAGAATCTCTGCATATACCTTGGCAAAAATTCCGGCAAAAGGGATCGCAATGGCTAATACGCCAGTGATTGTAGAGAGACCAAAAACTTGTAAAAAAAGTAACGCCCAGAAAATCTCGTGAATAGAACGAATAAAAGCGCAGAAAAAACGCACAATGCGAAATTCAAAAAGTAGCGCTAACGCAAACCCTGCTGTATTACCGAGGACTGTACCAACAACGGCAAAAGCCAAGGTGTATAGCAGGCTGGTGAGTAGATTCTCTGTAGAAAAAAAGTCAGGAGTTACCAGCCCGTAACCGATTTTTCCAAGCTCAAACCACGGGTCCACGTGAGCAATAACAATGTCCGCAAAAACGGTAGCGATCACCGCCATAGCAATAAATACCATGCTGATGTTTTTAAGTACGGATGCACTAGTGTTTACAGTGAAGGGTGAACCATTCTTTTTAAACACTGTAGAGCTCAGTAATGTCTGCCGAGGTAAGGCTTTCAGAAGGTTGATCAATCACTATCGCGCCATTTTTTAGGCCAATAACACGATCGAAGTGAGTGAGTGCTAGATGCCGGTTATGTAAGGCAACGATGCTTGTTTGGTAATGATGATTGATTTTATCTACAAGGGCATTGGATTGGATTTCATCTATCGCAGAAACCGGCTCATCACCAATAAATATGTCATTCCCTGCATAAAGTGCTCGGGCCAAGGCTGTGCGCTGTTGTTGCCCGCCAGAAAGTTGATCGACCGAAGTAAACAGTTTGTCGTCTAAACCTAATGAATGAATTAACGATTGAATGGCATCAACGTGATGCTTCTGAGGCTTAATTAAATTGAGCAAATTATGCCAGGTAGAGTGTTTATGTAATTGCGCCATATAAACATTATGAAAAACGCTCAGTATGGGCACTAATCCTAGTTTCTGTGGGCAGTATGCTATCCGGCCTTTTTGTTGGTTATACAGGAAAGCTAACAGCGTTGATTTGCCTGAACCACTAACGCCAAGCAGTGCGATTTTTTCCCCTGTACTGATTTGCAGCTTTTTAAGCTGAACAACATTAACTGAGCCGTGGCTGAGTGTTTGTTCATGAATATCAAAAAGTACAGGGGAATCTGGCATAGTTAGTCGATAAGCCCAATAGAGCGTGCGACTTTTTCTACTGGCTCAAAATCTTTATTACTTGCCGGAATAAAGTGACTGCGAGGGAAGGACGCTAGCAATTCAGGGTCTGTCATAGCTAATAATGCATCCTGTACTTTTTGCTCAAAACCTTCTCCCCAATGTGAGTTAACATCGCCACGAATAGTCCACTGATAATCAGGATAGGCCGGTGTTTTCCAAATGATCGAAACCTGATCTTCTGCAATTTTACCCTCGACAAGCTCACGCTCCCAGACTTTGAAGTTCACTGCGCCAAGTTGGTAAGCGCCAGATTGAACTAATGCAATCGTCCGAGAATGGTCGCCACTAAAACCTACCCGTGAAAAAAGCTGTTCTGGTGATGCTGCAAAATGGTCTCTAAGAAAAAACTCTGGCATCAAGCGACCAGAGGTAGAACCTTTAGAGCCGAAAGTGAAGGTCATTCCTTTAATGTCTTCTGGTAGGTTTTCAGATTCACTAAGGCCGGTTGATTGGTGTGCAATAAAATAGGTTTGAAATTGTTGGTCTTCAAACCCTTGAGCAATGGCTGTTGATCCAGGAACAAGCAGACGAGCACGTACTCCTGATAAGCCTCCAAACCATGCAAGTTGTACTTGGTTGTTACGGAACGCAGTAACTGCAGCGGAATAAGATTTCACAGGGATATACTTAACGGGTACTCCAAGCTGCTCCTCTAAATAAGCGGCCACCTTACCAAAGCGTGTTTGTAGCTGCGCCTCGTCTTGATCAGGTATCGCGGTGAAGGTGAATGTATCAGCCTGAGAAATAGTCGATAAACTGAAGACCAGTGTGATTAACGTGAGTGATTTCAATAAGCGTAGCATTAAACGGTATTCCTTGCCGTGAGAGGATTGAGGGTGCTTATTTTAGCTTTGTGTGATACATGATGAAAGACTTAAGAGCACAAACAGTCAGTTATCATTCATTGGATTAATCGATAATGATCACTGAATCTAAAAGTAGGAAAGTTTTTAAAAAAATTGTTCAAAAAAGTCTATCTTAGCGTCAGTGCAATGATGTCATGGATCTGTACTTCGTTAGGGTCTTCGAAGCCAGTTACCCGCCATGAATGTGAGAAAGGCGACTTTAAGGGGTTAAAGTCCCTGTTATCTTTTCTCTACAAGCCTTCTGGTTTTTTCTCTCAACGTTTATAGTCTGCTCTAGTTAAGTCACTGTTCATTCAAGTGCTTTATCATTTAAATCATCCAATTATGGATTTAGTGTCGATCCTGTTTTGTATCTTGTATTTATTGTGTCTATATAGAGGTGTCTTTATGAAACGCTTATCCATTGCCATTTTTGTGGGTGTACTGTGTTCTAGCGTGAATGCTTGGGCAGAAGAGGTGATCGTTCCTAATTTGAGTGTGCAAGGGCAAGCGGAAATCGAGGTTCCTGCTGATCAAGTGATCCTGCGTATTGGTGTACAAACACAGGCTAAGTCCGCAGACAAGGCGCTGGATGAAAATGCTAAAAAATTGGACAGCGTGATTCGTGCGCTGACCAGTAAAGGATTAGTGGATAAAGAGTATCAAACAGGTCGCTTTTCAATAAACCCTCAATGGTCATCACGTCCAAAAAACTACACATCCAGTTGGGTAGCCACAATCGAAGGTTATCAAGTCATCAATGAAATCGTGATTAAAACCAACCAATTTACACAAGTGGGTGAATGGCTTGCCGTGGCCACAGAAAAAGGCGCTAATCAAGCAGGGCAGTTAAGCTTTGGTTTACAGGACCCTGATGAACATCGTCAAGAAGCTATCCGTCTAGCCACCAAGCGCGCCAAAAGTTACGCAGAGGAAGCGGCTAAAGCAGCTGGAGTGACATTACAGCAGATACTCAGTATTAATGTGAACAATGCTCATTTTCAGCCTGTTGTGAGAAAACAATTGATGCGTGGTGAAATGGCAATGATGTCATCGGATAGTGTTGCCGCACCTACCATCAATCCTGGTGATATTACTGTCAGTGCATCAGTTAACATGTCCTTTGAAATACAATAGGGTGTATTACACACGGTGACTTTTACAGATGTATTCATTGAATGCCAACAAAGAGCGGCCAGCAATCAGCATCGCCACCTGATTCTATTATCCGGTGAATATACTTGGGCAATCCAGCAGCTGGAAAATGCATTGGGTGAGCATCCGTCGTCAGAGTTGTGGGAGGCGGCGCTATGGGTGGGAGAAACGCCTCCCAAAGAATTAAGTTCACTGCCATTTGTAACGCTACCACCTTTAAAGGCAAATGCTTGGCTGGGGCAAAATACTAGCCTTGTTGTTTATGATCTTTACCAAGGCTTCAACCCTGATGCCTTAGCCGCAGTGTCTGGCACATTAGTCGGTGGGGGGCTCCTCATTCTCATTCTTCCGGATTTGCTCGAGTGGCCTAGTTTTGAAGATCCTGATTATCGTCGGATGCTTGTGTACCCACAAACAGTAAACAGCATAGAAGGTCGGTTTTTGCAGTGGGTTGGGTCGCAGTGCTTGAACCCAGCGCCTGCCGCCGCTACTGGAGTTACCCTTTTTACACCTTTGCCTGATGAGGACGAACGATCCTTTGACGATTTGACCACAACAGCATCGCCGAGATCAGTTTTGTCGGTTGGCCAACCGCTTGTTGGAATTGAAGACAAATACCATCAACAAGCTGAGGTTGTTCGGGATATCGTTGAATCAGTTAATCAAACGCGTTGCGTTTCAGTCCTACGAGCCGATCGGGGTCGTGGAAAGAGTGCAGCACTAGGGATGGTTGCCGCCAAGGTGGTTCTACAGAGTGAAAAAGAAACAAAGCCGATGTCGGTGGTCGTCACGGCGCCGCGACCTGAAGCCACGGCGGTACTTTTTGATTTCGCTAACAAGGTGTTGGTGGCTGAAGCTGAAACACGCGCTGTGGGTGACCTAATTAGTAAAAAACCATATCAGCTGCAATGGAAAAACACGGAAATTCGTTTCGTCGCGCCAGATGAGTTAATAAGAACGCAGCCTCACGCGGACTTACTGATTGTTGATGAAGCCGCTGCGATTCCGTTATTTATGCTTGAGCGCTTATTAAATGGCACCAATAAAGTTGTTTTTGCCTCAACAGTTCATGGGTATGAAGGAACTGGCCGCGGGTTTGATATACGTTTTGCTAAAATCTTAAATCAACAATATCCTCAGTGGAAACTGTATCAATTAGAGCAACCCATACGCTGGGTGGAAGCAGACCCTGTAGAGCAGTGGGTCAACGATACTTTTTTGCTCAATGCTGAACTCATTTCTTTAGCATCAGTGCCTGCTGAGCATTTTACAAAAACGGCCATTCGTCCAGTTTCACAAGATGAACTACTTAATAACCCCGCGTTATTAAAAGAAGTCTATGCACTATTAGTACAAGCTCACTATCGAACTACACCGGGTGATTTGAGAGACCTACTCGATGGCCAACTGAGCCTTTGGGTCGAGACTATTGATTTAGACAGGCACTTGGAGACTCCTACTGTCAGCAAAACTATCATTGTGGGTGTTCTGCTGTTAGCCAAAGAAGGGGAGTTGCCTACAGATTTAGCAGAACAAATTTGGCTTGGTAAACGCCGCCCTAGAGGTCATTTGATTCCACAGTACTTAACGGCACAGGCTGGTTTTGTTAATGCTAGCCAATTTTCCTATTTACGCGTCGTGAGAATCGCCGTTCACCCGGAGTGCCAATCAAAGGGTTTAGGGTCTCGCTTGTTAACACAGTTGGATCATATTGCCGAGACTACTCAGGTTGATGTTATCGGCGCTATGTTTGCTGCCAGCGCTGATTTAATGAAGTTTTGGCGGAATAACCATTATCACGCACTACGGTTGGGGGTGAGCCGCGACGCAAGTAGTGGTTCCTACAC